>NZ_CP127389.1:900000-1087500 GCF_030271835.1 Proteus appendicitidis | reverse complement strand
TTTGGTCCGTAGACGTCATGCGGTATTAGCTACCGTTTCCAGTAGTTATCCCCCTCTATCGGGCAGATCCCCATACATTACTCACCCGTCCGCCGCTCGTCAGCAAGAAAGCAAGCTTTCTCCTGTTACCGCTCGACTTGCATGTGTTAGGCCTGCCGCCAGCGTTCAATCTGAGCCATGATCAAACTCTTCAATTAAAAGTGTTTGATGCTCAAAGAAATCGAAAACTTAGCTATTCATAAATGAATTTACTTTTGTTGTTCACTCTTCAAGACTTGATACATCTAATATTTTAGAAGATATCGTCTCTGCGAGTGCCCACACAGATTGTCTGATAATTTGTTAAAGAGCAGTGCAACTTTTGCTGCCGTTTCCGGTCTTCTGCGTTGTTGCGAGGAGGCGTATATTACGTTATTCCTCTGAAGAGTCAAGAATTTTTTTCAAACTTTTTTTCTTTTCTCTTCGTTCTCTCGGCTAACTCACTTAGCGTGGTTTGCCGTGACAACGAGGGCGCATTATAGGGAGTTTTCTGAATGTGACAAGTATTATTTTAAAAAAAACTTCCAACAGCGCACTTAATAATCAAACCAGCTTTTTCGGTGTAAATAATAGACCATTTCTGTATAAAAAAGTTTCAAATACAAAAAACGTTATTTGTTGATCCTCTTAATTCAGCCCAACTAAAACACAAACCATAAAAAAAGAGGCTTATATAAGCCTCTTTTTCAGTTTCACAACATCTCTTCTTTATCATAATAAATAGAGACGATGCTCTATTACTGTTTTGCAATTATCTTATTGTCATCTAAATCTAAGATAATCTCTTTGCCCGGTAATAATTTGCCAGACAAGATGTCTTGAGCTAATGGATTTTCAACCTCTTGCTGAATAGCCCGTTTTAATGGACGAGCGCCATAAACTGGGTCGAATCCGTCTTCACTCAATTTCTCTAATGCAGCTCCAGTGATAGTAACGTGATAACCACGCTCTTCTAAACGCTGGTATAAACGACGCAATTGAATTTGTGCAATCGCTGCAATGTTTTCTTTACCTAATGGGTGGAATACCACAACTTCATCAATACGGTTGATAAACTCTGGTCTGAAATGATGGCCAACAACGTCCATCACAATATTTTTCATTTCAGGATAATCAATTGTCCCGAAACGTTCTTGAATTAAATCAGACCCTAAGTTCGACGTCATAATCACAACGGTATTACGAAAATCGACTGTTCTACCTTGCCCATCGGTTAAACGACCATCATCCAATACTTGTAATAAGATATTGAATACGTCTGGGTGCGCTTTTTCAACTTCATCTAATAAAATGACTGAATAAGGACGACGGCGAACTGCTTCTGTTAAATATCCACCTTCTTCGTAACCAACATATCCTGGAGGTGCGCCCACTAAACGAGAAACGGAGTGTTTTTCCATAAACTCGGACATATCGATACGAACCATTGCATCATCACTATCAAACAAGAAGTTTGCTAATGCTTTACACAACTCAGTCTTACCCACCCCTGTAGGTCCTAAGAATAAGAACGAACCAATTGGGCGATTAGGATCAGATAATCCAGCACGGCTACGACGGATAGCATTAGATACTGCACTCACAGCCTCAGCCTGACCAATAACACGTCTATGTAGCTCTTGTTCCATTCTTAGCAGTTTTTCACGTTCCCCTTCTAGCATTCTAGATACAGGAATACCTGTCCAACGCGCTAAGATTTCAGCAATTTCAGCATCAGTAACTTTATTACGTAACAGCTTCATATGCTTATCTTCAGCTTTATTAGCTTCAGCAAGCTGTTTTTCTAACGTCGGTATTTGTCCATATTGGATCTCTGACATTTTCGCCAAATCACCACTACGGCGAGCTTGCTCTAATGCGATACGAGCCTGCTCTAATTCAGATTTAATATGTTGAGTGCCAGTAAGCTCTGCTTTTTCTGCTTTCCACTCTTCTTCTAAAGCAGAATACTCTTTTTCTTTTTCAGCAAGTTCTTCATTTAGCATCTCTAAACGTTTTTTACTTGCATCATCAGACTCTTTTTGCAGTGCTTGTTGTTCAAGTTTAAGCTGAATAATACGTCTATCAAGTCTATCTAATGCTTCAGGTTTTGAATCCATCTGCATACGTAGGCTTGCACCCGCTTCATCAATTAAATCAATTGCTTTATCTGGCAACATACGGTCAGAAATATAGCGATGAGATAAAGTTGCCGCGGCAACAATCGCAGGATCTGTAATTTGAACATGATGATGAAGTTCATAACGTTCTTTCAGACCACGTAAAATAGCGATAGTGTCTTCAACAGTTGGCTCCGCTACATACACTTTTTGGAAACGACGCTCTAATGCCGCATCTTTTTCAATATATTGACGATATTCGTCAAGTGTTGTTGCACCCACACAATGTAATTCACCACGAGCTAATGCAGGCTTTAACATATTTCCCGCATCCATAGCACCGTCAGCTTTACCTGCGCCAACCATCGTATGTAATTCATCAATAAACAGAATGACACTACCTTCCTGCTTAGATAAATCATTTAAAACAGCTTTTAAACGTTCTTCAAATTCACCACGATATTTAGCACCAGCTAATAACGAGCCCATATCTAAAGAAAGCACACGCTTATTCTTTAAACCTTCAGGGACTTCACCATTAACAATACGTTGAGCCAAACCTTCAACAATAGCCGTTTTACCTACACCCGGTTCACCAATCAGCACTGGGTTGTTTTTAGTACGACGTTGTAGAACTTGAATGGTTCTTCTTATTTCTTCATCACGACCAATAACAGGATCGAGTTTGCCTTGTTCTGCTCTTTCCGTTAAATCCACAGTATATTTTTTCAATGCCTGACGTTGGTCTTCTGCATTTTGATCGTTCACTGTTTCTCCACCACGTATTTTTTCAATCGCTATCTCAAGACTTGCTTTATTCGCTCCGGCTGCTTTTAGCATGTCAGCAACCTGACCACCTGTTTCCATAGCAGCTAAAAGAAATAGCTCTGACGAAATAAATTCGTCACCTTTTTTCTGTGCTAATTTATCGCACAAATTAAGGTGCTTAATTAAATCATTTGAGGGATGAACCTCTCCACCAGCACCTTCGACTTTAGGTAATCGAGACAAAGCATCGCTAATTCGCTCATTAAATTGGGATGCATTAACACCTACAGATGTTAATAAAGGGCGAATTGAGCCACCTTGTTGATTAAATAACGCACTCAGCAAATGTATGGGTTCTATAAATTGATTATCGTTCCCAAGTGCCAATGACTGGGCGTCTGCGAGAGCTTGCTGGAATTTGTTGGTTAATTTATCCAGACGCATAACACCTCCAAGTAAAATTTAAAGCAAAATTCGTAACTGGAGAATAGATGAGGTCATTTTGACAATATTCAAGCTCAAAATAAAAAATTTTGAGCAAAAATATTCATCAATATTTGAGATAAGCGAGAAAAACGTTGAGAGGAAGTTTATTTAATCCAGATTAATGATGCCATTCGCCCTGTTACGCGCTCTCGTCTATAAGAAAAGAAGCGCGATGGATCAGTTACAGTACAAAAATCACCACCATAAATCTGAGTTATTCCACTTTCCTGTAAGATTATTCTCGCTAACATATAAATATTAGCTAAATATTTACCATTATGGGGAATAAATGCAGATTCAAAGGCAATATTTTTTTCTATAAACGCCAAACGGACTTCTGCACCCACCTCAAAAGCGGTTGGACCAATTGCAGGCCCTAACCATGCCATAATTTGATCTTTAGGTGCTTTAAACTGTGCAAGTGTATTTTGTAATACACCATGGCAAAGCCCTCGCCATCCACCATGCGCTGCGCCAACTTCTGTTCCATCAACAGTTGTAAAAAGGACAGGCAAGCAATCTGCCGTCATAATTGCGCAAACTTTTTTCACGGTAGAGGTGTAAAGGGCATCACCTTGTATTTCATTATTTTTCTCAGTATTTAGCGTAACAACATGAGTGCCATGAACTTGTTCAAGCCATAGTGGCATTTCGGGCAGTAGAGCTTGCTGACAAAGTCTGCGTCTATTTTCTTCGACATCAGACAATTTATCACCAACATGAGTACCTAAATTGAAGCTGTCATAAGGCGGTAGACTAATTCCCCCTTCTCTCAAGGTACTGCAAGACCCAATATTTTCAGGTTGTGGCCAATCTGGAAAAATCAATGAAGTCATTTACCAATCCATTTCATCTTTAAACTGTTCAACGTCAGCTTTTAGCACATCGATAAGCTTAACCATATCATCAGGTAATGGTGCATGCCATTCCATTTCAATGCCTGTTATTGGATGATAAAGACGTAGCATCGTTGCGTGTAGCGCTTGTCTATCAAATAAACGTAACGTTTCACGTAATTCATCTGAAGCCCCTTTTAAAGGACGAGGTCTTCCTGCATAAAGCTGATCGCCAATTAAAGCATGGTGAATATGAGCCATATGAACACGAATTTGGTGAGTACGACCAGTTTCTAAACGTAAACGCAAACGTGTATGAGCACGAAAATGCTCCATAACACGATAATGTGTTACTGCTGGTTTACCCATTGGATGCACAGCCATATGTGTACGTTTAGTTGGATGTCGAGAAATAGGTTCATTCACTAATCCTCCCGCAGTCATTCTTCCTGTTGCAACCGCTTCATACTCACGCGTGATTTCACGACGTTGTAAAGCTTCGACTAAATGCGTTTGAGCAGGAACTGTTTTTGCAACAACCATTAAACCTGTTGTATCTTTATCCAATCGATGGACAATACCTGCACGAGGTACATTAGCAATTTCTGGATAGCGATAAAGTAATGCGTTTAATACGGTGCCATCAGGATTACCCGCACCAGGATGTACAACAAGATCTCTTGGCTTATTGATAACTAAAATATCATCATCTTCATAGACGATATTTAACGGAATATTCTGAGGCTCCCAGCGCACATCTTCTTCAATTAAGGCATCGACTTCAATTTTTTCACCGCCAAGCATTTTTTCTTTTGGCTTATTGATGATTTTATCGTTAACCTGCACTCTATTGTCTAAGATCCACTCTTTTATACGAGATCTTGAATAATCAGGGAACATTTCGGCCAAAGCCTGATCTAAGCGTTGACCCAGCTGTGAATCTGCGACTGTAGCATTAAGTCGTATTTGTTGAGACATAAATAATTTTCTATTAATTAAGTTAGTGTTTTGACGGCACAGCCGTTTCATTTAAAATGAGTTATAGTGTAACCGATTTCAGGGGAGCTTCACGGAGAGACTCCCCAAACCTATTCAGAGGATAATCAATACGTGATGAGACGCATTAAATACCTGGTGGCAGCGGCCACTGTAAGCCTGTTACTTGCTGGCTGTTCGAGTTCAGACAAAGACGCTACTGCTGATATGTCGCCTTCTGAGCTTTACTCAACCAGTCAGGAAAAATTGCTAGATGGCAATTATGGAGCGGCTATCAAACAATTAGAGTCTCTCGATAATCGCTATCCTTTTGGCCCTTACTCGCAACAAGTTCAACTCGATCTGATTTATGCTTATTATAAATCAGCGGAACTACCAATGGCGATTTCTGCAATCGACCGTTTTATCCGATTAAACCCAACCCATCCTAATATCGACTATGTTCTTTATATGCGTGGCTTAACAGCTCAAGCATTAGATGATAGTGCATTACAAGGATTCTTTGGTATTGATCGTTCAGACCGTGATCCTCAACATGCAATCGTGGCATTTAAAGATTTTAGTCAATTAGTTCGTTACTATCCAGACAGCCTTTATGTCGCTGATGCAACCAAACGCCTAGTCTTTCTTAAAAACCGTTTAGCGAAGTATGAGCTTTCTGTTGCGAAATTCTATACTAAACGAGGGGCTTATGTCGCGGTTATTAATAGAGTAGAGCAAATGATGCGCGATTATCCTGACACACAAGCTACTCGTGACGCACTTGTTTATATGGAAAACGCTTATAAAGAATTAGGTCTGACACAAGAAGCAGAAAAAGTAGCTTCTCTGATTGCAGCTAATCCAGCCTAACGAAAACATCACCATCAAAAACAGCAGCTTATCGCTGCTGTTTTTTTATTCTTTTCTAGCTAAATTGTCTTTACTTTTCATCAGCCCAACCTTCCTAATATGACTGAATAAATGCAACTTAACAAGCGGTCTTTTTCAGCTATTTATCATTTGTCACGTTTCTATTACTAGTTACACATACATCTAACAAAAAGTGATTTTGATCATGTTTTAAATTGTGTATCAAGATATTCTGAAGTTATCGAAGACGGAGTAATAAAGAGGTAACTATATGATTATAAATATTACTAGCAAACAAATGGAAATTACCCCAGCACTACGTGAACACATTGAAAGCCGTCTAACTAAACTCAATAAATGGCAGGTGAATTTAATCAATCCTCATATTATTCTTACGAAAGATCCGAAAGGCTTTAGTGTTGATGCCAGCATTCATACGCCAAATGGGCAATTGGTCGCTAATGCGCAACATACCGATATGTATGTAGCAATTAATGACCTACTCGCAAAACTTGAGCGTCAATTAAACAAAGTTCAGCATAAAAACGAATCTCGTCGGGCTGATAACAGCCTGAAAGAAGAGAATTTACTTGTCGATGAAATGTAAATAGTAAAGCAAGATTAAAAATTAGAATAAATCACTGACTCAAAACGCCTCTGCGCATCCTCGTGATGCGCTTTTTATTGTATTTTTCTTGACTCCATTCACATCATCATGTTTGATAGCAATACATCAAATAATTTACCAATCAATATAATGAAAAAACATTCACATTTGCCTTTCTTCTTTTTCTTTTTACTCTTTCATTAAGAGGCTTTGTCATTTTAGAAAGAAAAGTAAGAACGACAATAGCCTCCAAAATTGGAGGCTTTTTTATTTATGATGGCATGACATAACGGTATAGGGCTTAAACATGGAAAAACTCGATTTATCAGCAATCAGAGATAAGATCACAATGTTAGATTCAGAATTACTAACATTGTTAGCAAACAGACGCCAATTATCTGCTGATGTTGCTCAATTTAAATTGAATACACATCGCCCTATTAGAGATAAAAATCGTGAGCGTGAATTACTTGATTTATTAATTGAGAAAGGAAAAAACGTTGGACTAGATGGTTTTTATATTAGCCGTATTTTTCAAATGATCATCGAAGACTCTGTCTTAACGCAACAAGCCATTCTACAACAACATCTTAATGCAACGCCTAATGAATCAGCCAGAATTGCTTATTTAGGACCTAAAGGCTCTTATTCACATATTGCTGCTCGTCAATATGCTGCCCGCCATTTTGATAGCTTCGTTGATTGCACTTGCCAGAAATTTGACGACATTTTTACACTTGTTGATACTGGTCAAGCTGATTACGGTTTGCTACCCATTGAAAATACCAGTTCGGGGGCAATTAATGATGTTTACGATTTACTACAAACAACATCAATCTCTATTGTTGGAGAAATTCGCATCCCTATTAATCATGCGCTTTTAACAAGTGTTGATAGCAGCCCAGAAGAGTTACAAACTATTTATAGTCATCCTCAACCCTTCCAACAATGTAGCCATTATTTAAATCAGTATCCAAACTGGAAAATTAAATATTGTGAAAGTACAGCGGCTGCAATGGAAAAAGTGGCTCTTGCACAATCACCATTTGTTGCGGCAATTGGTAGTGAAGCCGGTGGCTCTCTTTATGGTTTAAAACCTCTAGCTAATAATTTAGCAAACCAACAAATAAACGTAACACGCTTTATTGTTATTGCACGAAAAGCTATTGATGTTTCAGAGCAAGTGCCCGCTAAAACAACTTTCTTAATGGCAACGGGGCAACAAGCGGGTGCATTAGTCGATGCATTAATGATTTTAAAAAAATACGACATTATTATGACGAAACTCGAATCTCGTCCTATTAATGGTACACCTTGGGAAGAGATGTTTTATATTGATGTTCAAGCCAATTTACGTGATATCAATATGCAAAAAGCCTTACACGATTTATCACAAACAACACGTTCATTAAAAATACTAGGCTGTTACCCTTCAGAAAATGTTGTTCCTGTTGAAGTGAAATAACCTAGCTCCCAAAAAAGCCAAATAGCATATAGCTATCTGGCTTTTCTTTTTGGTTCTTATTTTAAGATTAATTATAAGAAACCATACATCGCAGCGAATACCCAACCAAAGATACAGGAAACAGTTACACCAATTAATCCCGGTAGAATAAAGCTGTGATTTATAACAAAACGCCCAATTCGAGTTGTGCCAGAACGGTCAAATTGAATTGCCGCTAAGTCACTAGGATAAGTTGGCAGAATATAATAACCATAACAAGCAGGTGCCGATGCAATAATATAAGCAGGATCAACACCAATACCCAATGCTAAAGGAACAATTGCGGCTAAAGCGGCTGCTTGAGAGTTAACAAACTTAGATACCAATAATAAGACAACGGCATAAGCCCAAGGGTATTCTCGTACTAATTGCCCCAGTGCTGCTTCTATTTCTTTCATATGTGCAGAGAACATTGTCTCTGCCATCCAAGCAATACCATATACGGCAACAATTGCTATCATCCCTGAACGAAATACTTCATTTTTAGAAATAAGAGAAGGGTTGGTTTTACAGATAATAATAATTGATGCGCCAGCTAATAACATAAACATCTGAATAACGAGCACCATAGATAATGGTTTACCATTAAATACAGGGCGTATTTCAGAGAAAGCACCTAATATTGCCACAACAGCAATTGCACCTAAGAAAATCCACATTGCTACCCAATTTTTCATAGGGAGCTTTTTATCTAGAAGTGTTGCTGTATCACCATAAACATAATCATGGTTTTCAGGAACTGAAACAAATTCTTGGAAACGTTGGTCTTTATCTAAATCTTTTCCTCTAAACCAGCTAAAAATACCAATAGCTAAAATACCGATAAAAGTAGACGGAATAGTAATTGCTAATAAATCTAAAAACTCTAGATGTTTGCCATTAAAAGTCACATCACCGAGCATTGCGACTAATGTAACAACGGCAACGGATACAGGACTGGCAATAATCCCCATTTGGGAGCCAATTGTACTTGCTGCCATTGGTCTTTCTGGGCGAATATTATTTTTAATCGACACATCATAGATAATTGGCAATATGGTATAAACGACGTGTCCAGTACCACATAATATTGTAAGAGTACAAGTTACGAGTGGTGCAACAATAGAAATATATTTTGGATTTTTACGTAATAATTTTTCTGCTATTTGCAACATAACATCTAATCCACCAGATGCTTGTAATGTTGCTGATGCAGAAACAACGGCAATAATAACTAACATAACATCAACAGGTGGTTTTCCCGGAGGGAGATTAAAAATAAAAACTAAAATAACCAGACCTACACCACCTAATAGACCTAATGCAATTCCTCCCTTCCTAGCCCCATAAAATAGACATACTAATATAATGGCGAGTTGTATTAAAAAATCCATAAATTACCCCTTGAAAAACACGTCGGAATATAAATAATACAATTTAATTTTTAGCACTTATTGCAAAAAAAAGAGTTTATAAAATATAATTTACGATAATTGTTATAGGCATTTTTTTGATCATTGTTATAATTTTAATAATACCTTTTAATTTCATTCAGTTTTAAGATCTCATCAACAAATAACTTTTAATAAAAAGACAATATTGAACATTAATTATTATTAAATTAAACTCAGCGATAACAATTAAATAACAACAAATACAAGATGTATTACTCTATTAATAAAAACAGATATTTATCTCCTTGTTTTTAAATGTATATTTATATTTATCTACTTTTATTTTCTGAATAAAAACAGGTGATTCTTATCTATTATTAAATTTTCAAATGGCGGGAAAAGAATATGAATACTTTTATCATATTGATTTTAAGTCTATTTTTTACCAATAACGTAGATGAAATTAAATTAAAAGAGGGTTATCACACTTACTCACTAACGTCTCAAACGGATTTGAAACGTTGCACAGTAAGTCCATGTCCAGATCCTAAAGACTATTAACTTTTAAGCATTTTGTTTTAAAAGGAGTGATTATGAATAAATTATATATTTTAATATGTTTATTTTTATTCGCTAGTTATACGAGTGCTTATTTTGATGATAAAGCAGAAAAAAATATAACATCGAAAATTGAATATTCTCAAAATAATAGCAATATCTCTGCTTTTAGTCGTTGTGTTTGGCCACCTTGTGATGATGACTGGTGATAAGCTAAACATGAAATAATTAATAAAATAAAAAGGCCGAACAATTTATTTTATTGCTCGACCTTTTATATAACAAATAATTTAACTAGATTCGGCTATCGTTAGCCTTTTGTAATAATACACCACTCTCTTTCATAAATTGAGTAGCATAATCGCCAAACCAATCACTCACGTTATTAAATGAACGAACAAACTCACTCTTTGCATTTATATCTAATAAATCGATAGCTTGTCCCAGAGAATGATGATATCTACGAATGAGTTCAATATTCTCTTGTGATGATAAAATAATGTCAGCATAAAGTTGAGGATCTTGAGCAAACAGTCGTCCTATCATTGCCAATTCTAAGCGATAAATAGGAGATGACAGTCGCAGTAAACTGGCTAAGTCCACTTTTTCTTTTGCTAAATGCTGACCGTAAGCGAAGGTAGTAAAATGTCGAAGTGCTTGAATAAAACTCATGTTTTTATCATGCTCTTCTGGCGTAATCGCCTCAATTCTAGCGCCCCATACCATTAATTGCTCTAGCAACCATTCAAATTCTTGATGGTTTCGTCCTTCACAATAAGCCACAACCTGTTTTGCCAAACTAGGCACATCAGGGCCAAACATTGGATGAAGACCTAAAACAGGTCCACTATGTGCCTTTAACATCGCCTCTAAAGGGGCTTTTTTGATAGAGGCTAAATCGACTAATAAGCAATCTTTAGGCAATGGGGGTAATTGTTCAATAACCTCAACGGTTAAATGGATAGGCACACTAATTATGACCATTCCTGCATTATCAAAAATAGCAGGTGATTTAGTTTGCCATTCATCAGCTTCTAAGCTTTCAACTTGATAGCCAGAGAGAGTAAATAAACGAGAAAATAGTTTACCCATTTTCCCATTTCCTCCCACAATAACGATTTTACCAAGTTGAGGGTTAAGCGTTTTAAATCCCTTGTCATTCTCTTTAGTATAGGATTCTCGCATTACTCGGCGTAACACATCTTCAATCAAATCTGGGGAAATCCCCATCATTTGTGCATCATTACGACGAGAAGCAAGCATGGAGGCTTCTCTATCAGGTGCATAAATCGGTAAGCCATGACGGTTTTTAACTTCTCCCACTTCAGCTACCAGCTGCATTCTTTTTGCGAGTAAAGAAAGCAGTGATTTATCTACCTGATCAATTTGCTCACGCAAACCTTGTAATTCTTCAGCCATCTATGCTTGCCTCTTTTTTCTTTATGATTAACTAACTTTTTTTAACTGAGCTTCACGCTGAACTAAAATCGGGGAAAGTTGAGCATGTAAATTTCTTAACACTGACTCCGTTGTTTCCCAACTAATACACGCATCTGTTACCGAGACACCGTATTTCATTTCACTACGAGATTGCTCTGACGATTGATTGCCTTCATTAATATGACTTTCTAACATAATGCCAGTGATAGATTCATTACCTTTAGTGATTTGCTCAATCACAGAATCCACCACTTCCGTTTGACGACGGAAATCTTTATTAGAATTACCATGGCTGCAATCAATCATTAATGATGGTTTTAATCCTGCTTTTACCATTTGAGCTTCACATTGAGCAACATCTTCTTCATGGTAGTTCGGTGTTTTACCACCACGTAAAATGACATGGCCATCAGGATTACCTTGTGTTTGCAATAAACAAACCTGCCCTGATTGGTTAATTCCCATAAACCGATGTGGCATAGAAGCCGCTTTCATCGCGTTAATCGCAGTATCTAAATTACCATCTGTTCCGTTTTTAAATCCAACTGGCATTGAAAGCCCTGATGCCATTTCACGGTGAGTTTGAGATTCGGTTGTTCTAGCTCCAATTGCAGACCAACTGAATAAATCACCTAAGTATTGTGGATTGTTAGGATCTAACGCTTCCGTTGCCAGAGGCAAACCTAATTGCACAAGTTCAGTCAATAGCTTACGGGCAATATGTAATCCTTTTTCCATCTCAAAGCTACCATCCATAAATGGATCGCTAATTAAACCTTTCCAACCAACAGTTGTACGAGGTTTTTCAAAGTAGACACGCATCACAATATACAGACTATCACTTAATTCAGACGCTAAGACTTTCAGGCGTTTTGCGTAATCTAACGCAACATCGACATCATGAATGGAACAAGGTCCACATACCACGAGTAAGCGAGGATCACGACGTTGGACAATTTCAGAAATTGTTTGACGTGATTTAGCAATGGCATGCAGATCATTGCGACTCAATGGGTATTTTTGTTTTAACTCTTCTGGAGTAATTAAAACCAGCTCTTCGCTGATATTCACATTATTGAGTGCGTCTTTTTGCATGATCATAATCTTTACCTTTTTATATCTGTCATTGTGATTTTTGTGTGTCTGAAAGATAAGATAACATGCAATGTAAAGAAATCAATCCATATTTTTAATATTTTTGACATATATGTAATCATAACTTTACAGTTAATAATTTTATTATAGATAAACAATAAATAACAACTAGTTATAAAAAATAAAGGAAGCAGAAATAATGTGATGGAGATTGAATTAAAACATTAATTCGTAAAAATATATTTACAGTTTATCTTTTAATGAATCTCGACATATGAAGAATAGATAAGATAGGAATATAGAAGTAAAAGAGATAAAAAACGAATAAACAATATTTTCAACAAGGGGAGATATAAAAAAAGGTCAGCAAATGCTGACCTTTTAACAATAACTTTCGGATGTGCGAAAGCGTATTATTTAGCGTTAAGACGCTCTTTGATACGAGCAGCCTTACCTGAACGCTCACGCAGGTAGTACAGTTTAGCTTGACGAACCGCACCACGACGTTTCACAGTGATGCTATCTACGACTGGAGAGTGAGTTTGGAATACACGCTCAACACCTTCGCCATTAGAAATTTTACGAACAGTGAATGCAGAGTGCAGACCGCGGTTACGAATAGCGATAACCACGCCCTCGAATGCCTGCAGACGTTTTTTAGAACCTTCAACAACCCATACTTTAACTTCTAAAGTGTCACCAGGACGGAATGAAGGAACATCTTGCTTCATCTGTTCTTGTTCGATTTGTTTAATAATATTGCTCATAATAACTCTCTTACCCTAGGTAAACTGATATTAATGACATCTTGTGTCAGACTTACTCTGCTGTTCCTGACAGATGTTCCCGTTGGAACTCTGTTAACAGCACTCTTTGCTCGTCAGTCAGAGCTAGGCTTTCCAGAAGCTCAGGTCTTCTTAGCCAGGTTCGACCCAGTGATTGTTTCATGCGCCAGCGATTAATATGAGCATGATTGCCTGACAGTAAAACTGCCGGAACTTCCATGCCATCTAAAACCTCTGGGCGAGTATAGTGAGGATGATCCAGTAAACCTTCAGCAAAAGAATCTTCTTTCGCAGAGGCTGCGTGTCCGAGAACACCCGGTACAAAGCGCGCTACTGCATCTATCATTATCATGGCAGGTAATTCCCCACCACTTAATACGTAATCACCCACAGACCACTCTTCATCGATTTCAGTCTGAATGACACGCTCGTCTATACCTTCATACCGACCACAAACCAGAATTAACTTCTCATTTGTTGCCAGTTCACAAACTCCTTGTTGATCGAGTTTGCGTCCCTGAGGTGATAAGTAAATCACCTTTGCTCCATCACCTGCCGCAGCTTTTGCTTGATGAATGGCTTCCCTTAAAGGTTGAACCATCATCAACATACCGGGACCACCGCCATAAGGACGATCATCAACGGTATTGTGTCTGTCGTATGTAAAATCTCGGGGATTCCAACATTCTACATTGAGCAGACCATGCTTCACTGCCCGACCAGTCACCCCGTACTCGGTTATAGAGCGGAACATTTCTGGAAATAGGCTAATTACCCCAATCCACATTTTTGTGTCCCACTATTGAGAACCGTTAACCGGATAATCTAAAAACCAGGATCCCAATCAACGATAATTTTTTTCGCTGAGAGATCGACTTTCTTGATAACCTGCCCATCAAGAAACGGAACTAACCGTTCCCCGATACCGAACGCATCTTTCAGATTCGCTTTAATCACCATGACATCATTTGAGCCAGTTTCCATCATGTCTGTAACGACACCCAGATCATAGCCTTTATCCGTTTCTACATGGCAACCCATCAGATCTTTCCAGTAATATTCACCTTCAAGTTCTGGAAGTTGCGAAGCATTCACGACAATTTCAAAATTAGTCAGGAAATTGGCCGCATCTCTGTCATCAATACCTTTTAGCTTGACGATAATATCTTGGTTGTGATGTTTCCAACTTTCAATTTCAATGGTTTCCCACTGTCCATGACGCTGAATAAACCACGGTTGATATTCAAAAATGTTTTCGGCGTGTTCGGTGGAGGAAAAAACTCTGAGCCAACCACGGATCCCGTAAGGTGAGCCCAACTTACCCATAACAATAGGTTCTACAGGCTCTTTTAAGGTTTTTTGTTCGCTCATTGTTACCACCGCGACAGATTAAGCGCTTTTCTTCGCTGATTTGATCAGGCCAGCAACACGTTCTGAAACTGTTGCGCCTTGAGCAACCCAGTGTTCAACACGGTCTACGTCTAAACGTAATTCTTCTGCATTACCGGTTGCCAGTGGGTTATAAAAACCTACACGTTCAATGAAACGACCATCACGCGCATTGCGGCTATCGGTTACTACTACTTGGTAAAACGGACGCTTTTTTGCGCCGCCACGAGCTAAACGAATTGTTACCATAACATCCTCATTAGTTAATAAAACAACCAGACGCCATCGAGGAACGGAGTCCGGTTGTCATATAAAAAGCCCGAAAAGTTTACTCACTTTGGCGAAAAAAGCAATCCAAAGCACGTTTTTTTTCAGGCTTTTTGATTTTATCGGCCTGGAAATCCAGGTGGCATCATACCTTTCATGCTACGCATCATCTTAGCCATGCCACCTTTTTTCATCTTTTTCATCATACGTTGCATATCATCAAACTGTTTTAATAAACGGTTGACGTCTTGCACTTGTGTTCCTGAACCCGCTGCAATACGGCGTTTTCTAGAACCTTTGATGATTTCTGGTTTTTGACGTTCTTTTTTAGTCATGGAATTAATAATCGCTTCCATTTTCACTAAAATTGAATCATCCATTTGTGATTTTACTGCATCTGGCACCTGAGACATACCCGGCATTTTGCTTAACATACTCGCCATGCCGCCCATGTTCTTCATCTGCTTTAATTGATCTAAGAAATCATTTAGATCAAAGCCATCACCTTTTTTAAGTTTTGTTGCCAGCTTTTCAGCTTGCGCTCTATCAACTTTGCTTTCAATGTCTTCAATTAAAGACAGAACATCACCCATGCCTAAAATACGAGAGGCAATACGATCTGGGTGGAAAGGTTCTAAGGCTTCTGTTTTTTCCCCAACACCGAGGAATTTAATTGGCTTACCGGTGATATGGCGAATGGATAATGCCGCACCACCACGCGCATCACCATCAACTTTGGTTAATACAACCCCCGTTAATGGCAATGCTTCATTAAATGCTTTTGCTGTATTTGCCGCATCTTGACCCGTCATGGCGTCAACAACAAACAGGGTTTCAACGGGATTAATGGCTTTATGGAGAAGTTGGATCTCTTCCATCATCCCTTCATCTACGTGTAAACGACCTGCTGTATCCACCAGCAATACATCATAGAATTGAAGTTGCGCATGTTTTAATGCATTACTTGCAATAGTGACTGGATTTTCTTGAACTGTCGAAGGGAAGAAATCAATGCCAACCGTTTCGGCTAACGTTTCAAGCTGTTTAATCGCTGCTGGGCGATAAACGTCAGCAGAAACAACAAGAACTTTTTTCTTCTTTTTCTCTTTTAAGAATTTACCTAATTTTGCGACACTGGTTGTTTTACCGGCACCTTGTAAACCTGCCATTAACACAACAGCTGGCGGTTGTGCTGATAGATCAAGGTCGGTATTCACTTCCCCCATCGCATTGACGAGTTCATTTTGAACAATCTTCACAAACTCCTGACCCGGAGTCAGGCTTTTGTTAACTTCATGCCCTACTGCGCTCTCTTTGACGCGCGCAATAAAATCACGAACCACAGGTAAAGCAACGTCAGCTTCTAATAAAGCCATACGCACTTCACGCAGTGTCTCTTTAATGTTTTCTTCGGTCAGTCTTCCTCGACCGCTTATATTGCGCAATGTGCGCGATAGTCTGTCACTTAAATTCTCAAACATTATCTTAGCTCAGTGTTAAAGTTGGGCTTATCGGTCATGTATGCCACCGATTATATCACGATGACTCGCGGATCTCTGCATAGAGATTTAAGCTTAATGACTTCAATAGTTGGAGCCGTATGCTCCTAGCGCTATACTAGGAAGTTATTCAAACAATATATGTAAGCGAAACTATGCCCGTTATATCAATCTCTATCGTCGCTGTCTGCGCTTATTTACTCAGTCTGGTGCTGTTTTTGCCCGGTCTGTTACGAAAAGAGCAGAATGGATACCGCGGATTAGCTCTACTATTTGCGGTAATTGCACTTATTGCACATGCCATTTCATTAAAATTTTTAATTTTCCGCCCCCACAGCGGACAGAATCTTTCACTCACCAATCTAGGTGCGATTGTGAGCCTGATGGTCTGCGTTATCATGACGATTGTGGCTTCTCGTGGCCGTGCATGGTTCTTACTGCCTATCGTTTATTGTTTCGCAATAGTCAATCTTATTATTGCCGCGCTGATGCCGGGTGAATTTGTTACACATCTTGAAAGCAGCACATCGCTCTTTATTCATATTGGGCTGGCTTTATTAAGCTATGCCACACTGTTAATTGCCGCTTTATATGCATTACAAGTTAGTTGGCTCGACTATCAACTAAAAAATAAGAAGCTAAAATTCTCACCACAAATGCCACCATTAATGTCAATTGAGCGTAAAATGTTTCATATCACACAAGTGGGTGTGGTATTGCTGACACTGACCTTATGTACAGGGTTGGTTTATATGGATAATATTTTTGGTAAAGAAAATATTCACAAATCTATTTTCTCTATCATAGCTTGGTTTGTTTACGTCATTTTATTATGGGGACATTACCGAGAAGGATGGAGAGGAAAGAAAGTCATTATCTTTAATTTAATTGGCGCTATTATTTTAACATTAGCTTTTTTTGGTAATCGTTTATTACAAGAGTTAGTGCTTAATTAATTTTCTATTTTAGGGTAGCAAAAGGATCTCAATTTTGGAGCATGTGTCAACATCTACGCTCATTATCATACTTATATGTATGATTATTGCCTCGGCTTATTTCTCAGGTACTGAAACGAGTATGATGACGATTAATCGTTATCGTCTTCGCCACGCATCGAAGCAAGGAAATAAAGCGGCAAAACGTGTAGAAAAATTACTGCAACGTCCTGATAGGCTTATCAGTTTAGTATTAATTGGTAATAATTTGATTAATATTGTGGCATCTGCCTTAGCAACCATCGTCGGTATGCGTTTGTATGGTAACGCGGGTGTCGCTATTGCGACAGGTGTATTGACCTTTATTATTCTAATTTTTGCTGAAGTACTCCCAAAATCTATTGCTGCACTTTATCCTGAGCGTATCGCTTATCCAAGTAGCATTCTTTTACTACCTTTGCAAATACTGATGCTCCCTGTTGTCTGGTTTTTTAATAAAATAACCCTCATATTGATGCGTGTTTTTGGTATAAAATCGCCGGTAATACAAGGGAATGCGGTCTCAAAAGAAGAATTAAGAACTATCGTTAATGAATCTAAATCAAAGCTTTCGCAAAGAAATCAGAATATGTTGCTGTCGATTTTAGATTTAGAAAAAGTGACGATTGGCGATATTATGGTGCCAAGAAATGAGATTTTTGGTATCGATGTCAATGATGAATGGAAATCTATCGTAAGACAATTAACGCATTCTCCACACGGTCGCATAGTGCTTTATCGTGATACTCTCGACGATGCAATTGGTATGTTGCGAGTACGAGAAGCTTACCGCTTAATGACAGAGAAAAAAGAATTCACCAAGCAAATTCTGATGAAAGCTGCTGATAAAATCTACTTTATTCCAGAAAGCACCCCATTAAACCTACAACTCGTCAACTTCCAACGGAATAATGAAAAAGCGGGTGTTGTAGTTGATGAATATGGTGAAATTCAAGGTTTAGTGACCGTTGAAGATATTCTTGAAGAGATTGTTGGTGACTTTACTACCTCGATGTCCCCATCTTTAGCTGAAGAAGTTATTCCTCAAAAAGACGGTTCATTATTAGTCGATGGCACAACAAATATTCGAGATATCAATAAAGCTTTTGGTTGGCATTTACCTGAAGATGAGGCTCGAACAATCAACGGTGTCATTATTGAAGAGTTGGGAGACTTACCTGTTGTAGGTCATAAAATAAAAGTGAGTGACTACGAATTTGAAATACTTGAAGTTCAGGATAATGTTATTAAAAAGGCGTTAATTCGCCACCTTTCAATCCCACATCATTAGTGAATACAAAATAAGCGCCTTCTAAGGCGTTTATTTTTTGCTGTTTATCCTAGTTCAAATCGTAATTTGCTATTACGAAAATCAAACTCTCTGGCGGGTTTCATATAGAAAGGTTCTACCGCTTGCTCTTGTATTAATTTTGCAGGCTTTAATTGTTGATAATCAGAATAGAAACCATGATTTTTAACCCACATAACTAAGTTTAATGCGGGCTGATAAGAATAATCAGCACCATATTCTTCACGCCGACAAATAAAACACGCAGTTTCTCCTTTATTTAAAGTAAGAGAAAGTGACTTGCGTGGAAAATTAGTAATAAGCGCCTCCTCACCGTTTATGGCTTCAATATTAAAATGGTGAGGCGCTAAGCTACGAATATTTTCATATTTTAACTGTGAATTATCGCCGCTATAACTGTTTGTTTTAATTTCATCTTGTTGAAAATACCAACGATATTGCTCTTCTTCTTTTTCTTTATAAAGATAATCACCACTTATTTTCATTATGGTGTTGGTTTGTGGCTTGGTGATTTTGGCAAATAATTCAGTATTGAGTTCAGACGATAGCAATAATAAATCAGGCTTGATAATAAGCTCTGGTTCGCACTGAGTGCGTTTAACATACTTTTTGTGGACTCGTTCCAAGTAACGATGTTCAAGTGCTTTAGAACGTCCTTGATAGAAAAAGGCATCTTTAGGAAATTGGGTACGTAATGTGCCTTTACCTACAAAATAAAATTCTCGAACAAAAAACTCTAACACTAATTTAGGTGATGAGAATTTGCGATTTTCCATAACAGAAGTGTACTCCGTGTATTAAGCATAAATTTAATCCATTACTGTGCTAACAATATAAGAAGATAAGAAAATAAAACAATGGAGTAGAGAAAAGAAAAATAATAAAGGAGATAAGAATAAAAAAGAGACAATAAATCAGGATGCGAATTTCCTGATCTATTATCCCCTAATGTTACAAATTAGCTGTAGTCTAAATATAGCTTAGATATGCAGCTCTTTTAAAGTCTCTTCAGGCAGGGCTAATTCATCGTTATGATTAATGCCAATGCTATGAGATAAAATATCTCGTGCGATATCTTGTGCTTCTGTCAGTGAATGCATTTCATAGGTACCACATTGGTACACATTCAGCTCAGGGATATGATTTTGATCTTTTACTTTCAAAACATCTTCCATTGCCGCTTTCCATGCATTAGCAACACGTTGCTCTTCAGGTTGCCCAATTAAGCTCATGTAGAAGCCTGTACGGCATCCCATTGGGGAAATATCAATTATCTCAACACCATGACCATTAAGATGGTTACGCATAAATCCAGCAAACAGATGCTCTAGAGTATGGATCCCTTTCTCAGGCATGGCTTTTTTATTTGGCACAGTAAAACGTAAATCGAATACCGTGATGGTATCACCTGATGGCGTTTTCATTGTTTTAGCAACGCGTACAGCAGGGGCTGACATACGTGTATGGTCAACAGTAAAGCTATCCAATAAAGGCATAAAAAACCTCCTAAGAAAAATTTAAATATTTTTAAGAAAAAATGAAACTTTCTGCAAGTAGCTCGGTCTTAGTAATGAATACGCGCAAATTGTTATCATCCCTATTTCTCTATAGAATTTTTTAGCCACACAAATCTTAGTGTGGCTTTTTTCTATCTAAGTTTAGGAAGCCACGTTATCGGTGTTTGTCCCCGCATGGATCTTCAAATACTCATCAAAAGAAATGGTATCACTCTTTTCTAACTCTTCTTGACGTTTTATGGATGAAATTCTCTCATGTTCAAAAGCTTCATCGGTTAACGTTTCATAAGGTGTTTTAATTAATTCTTGGTAATATTCTTCCGCCAAAGACAAGCCGAAACCACCAATACCTTGCGTTTTAATTTTGTCTAATAGTCTGCCAGAGAAGGTTAATTCAGGATTATCGAACATTTCCTCTAACTTAACGCAAACTTCCATATATTTAGTGCCTGAACAGCAATCAAGAACATTAGCAACACGTTCTAAATCAGCAAATAAGGCTTTACCAACTTGCGCTAGTGGCTCTTTTCTTTCGCCACAACCCATTCCAATAACTTGACCTGGCTTACGCCCTTCTAGAATAACGTTATTCCAATTTGAACGACAGCACGCTAATTCAGAGGCACTCATTTCTGGAGCATCCGCTAATACACACCAGATCAGGAATAAATCAAGGAAGCGAATTTGAGTTTCATCAACACCAATTGGCGTAAATGGATTGATATCAAGTGAACGAACTTCAATATATTCAATACCACCACGTAATAACGCATCAGAAGGTGATTCATCCCCTTTAACCACACGTTTAGGACGAATAGGTGCATAAAGTTCATTTTCAATCTGCAACACATTGGTGTTTAACTGAATATACTTACCGTCTTTCTTAACGCCTAATTTAGCAAACTCTTCAGAAGGCTTATGAATCGCTTTTTTCAGCCCTTTGACATAAGTTTCAAGATGATTAAAGGTGATATCTAAATCGCTTTGAGATTTATTGGTATACCCTAAATCACTTAAACGCAATGAAGTTGCATAAGGTAAATATTTCGCCCCTTTAGCTGTGCTTTCAAAGGGGAGGTTTGTTTCTCTTCCTTTTAAGAAAGATCCACAAATTGCCGGTGATGCACCAAAGAAGAATGGAATGATCCAGCCAAAGCGATAATAGTTACGAATAAGACGTAAGTAACCGTCAGAAATCGCCTCTTTCCCACTCTCTTCATCTTTTACATTTGCCCATGCTTGCCAAAATTCGATAGGCAATGAAAAGTTGTAATGCACACCTGAAATGGTTTGCATTAACGCACCATAACGATTTTTAAGCCCTTCACGATAGAGTGTTTTAAAACGCCCAACATTAGATGTGCCAAATTGAGCCAGCGTAATCTTATCTTCCGCTTCAATAAAGCAAGGCATACTCATAGGCCACATACGTTCATTATCTAAGTGACGTGCTGTATAGCGATGTAAATCACCTAAAAAATGCAAGGTATGTGCAATGTTGTCATCAACAGGTGTAATAAACTCTAATAGAGACTCAGCAAAGTCCGTTGTGATCCATTTATGAGTTAATGATTTACCTAATGAGATAGGATGCTCTGTTGATGCTAAATTGCCTTCTGGCGTAACTCTTAAAGTTTCACGCTCTATACCACGGTGGATGCCACATAAAACTTTAGGGTGTGCTTCCAACCAAGAAAGCGCTTTTGATACGTCCGGGATCAAAGGTGACCTCCCGCGTTGATTGATGTTAGTAAATAGATAGGAGTTACTTTATCGCAAAGTCACTAAATTGTCGCTGATTAGATGATGTTAGCATTGTTAGTTGGTGCTAAAAAAAGACGTTATATGATGAAAAATAATAGAATGGTAGAAAGCAAAAAGCCCCGCAATAAGCGAGGCTTTTAAGATGGTGCATCCTGGAGGATTCGAACCTCCGACCGCTCGGTTCGTAGCCGAGTACTCTATCCAGCTGAGCTAAGGATGCGGGTCTGACGTTTTTGCTAGAAATAATTAAATAAACGAAAAACATCTAATAAAAGATGGTGCATCCTGGAGGATTCGAACCTCCGACCGCTCGGTTCGTAGCCGAGTACTCTATCCAGCTGAGCTAAGGATGCATCGTAGTTACTTTTTCTAGCTGCTCATATTGCAATTGGCAATCTGAGTAATGAGATGGTGCATCCTGGAGGATTCGAACCTCCGACCGCTCGGTTCGTAGCCGAGTACTCTATCCAGCTGAGCTAAGGATGCGCCGTTTTAATACTTTACGCTTTTAATGCAAATTATTCACCATTTGCACCAAAATAAAAACCCCATACATTAATCATGGGGTTGGAATATGGTGCATCCTGGAGGATTCGAACCTCCGACCGCTCGGTTCGTAGCCGAGTACTCTATCCAGCTGAGCTAAGGATGCAAATCTAAATGGCGGTGAGAGAGGGATTCGAACCCTCGATGCAGCTTTTGACCGCATACTCCCTTAGCAGGGGAGCGCCTTCAGCCTCTCGGCCATCTCACCATATTTAGAACCACTCGAAGAAGTTCTTACTGAACATCTCGTCTCTGTGTGGCGCACATATTACTTTCTCAGCCTAAGAAGTCAAACAATTTTTCTCAACTTTTTACGAATATACGTTTGTTTGAACACTTCACAAACAAACTGATGCGTTTATCATCAAGATTGGCTAAAAAAGTTCTAAACACAATGATATCGCTGATGAAAAATCATTCAAGTATTTTATTCTTTTAGCAAATAAATTCATTCACTCATCAAATAATTGTGAAGCGAATGATTAGAGGTAAAAAGACTTTCAATTCTGTCAATCAGAATAAACGGATAGTGCAATAATAAATACAGTTCAAGGAGAACGAAGATAGGAACAAAGAAGGGAGTCAAAAGTCTTATAAAGAGAAAAGCGCCCAAACCCGGCAAAAGTGTGGACGCTTACGAATGAATTGTGACTGACTAAAAAATGGGAATTGATTTAGTAGTTATCAGTAGGCTGAGTTTTCTCGGCCTGAATTCGTTGATAGATCTCTTCACGATGGACTGATACTTCTTTGGGTGCGTTTACGCCAATCCGTACCTGATTACCTTTAACCCCTAAAACGGTTACGGTCACATCATCGCCTATCATAAGCGTTTCACCAACTCGACGAGTTAGAATAAGCATTCTTTGCTCCTTGAAAATTTACAAGAGTCGGGTCTCTAGAATTTCCCGGCCATTATCCATCATACATTGTCAATTCGTATAATCATTATTTATCACAAGTGACTCATACTTCATAACAAAATATAAATTTAGTGATTGATTATTTAACGGATTATCAATATCTCTATAAGGCGTTATCCCTATACAACAGGGATAGCGCCTTTTTTCAGGTTGCTATCGCTTACAGATGCGATTCAACCCACTCGTCAACACTTGCCAAAGCTGCAGGTAAGGCTTCAACGTCAGTACCACCAGCTTGAGCCATATCAGGGCGACCGCCACCTTTACCGCCAATTTGCTGTGCTACAAAACTAATTAGCTCCCCTGCTTTAACTTTAGCAGTTAAATCTTTAGTGACCCCAACAATTAAGCTCACTTTACCATCAGAAATAGTAGAAAGCACAATAATTGCAGAACCTAATTGATTTTTTAAATCATCAACCATTGTTCTTAACATTTTTGGCTCCACACCATTAAGCTCACGAACTAAAAGTTTGATACCTTTCACGTTTTTAGCTTGGCTACCTAAAGAAGAACTCTCTTGGGCAGCTTGCTGATCTTTTAGTTGTTGAAGTTCTTTTTCTAATAAACGATGTTTTTCTTGGACGGTTTTGATTCTTTCGACCAAGTTTGTACCATCACTTTTTAGAATTTGTGCAACAAGAGAGATAAGGTCTGATTGTTCATGAATACTCTCAATTGCTGCAATACCCGTAATCGCCTCAATACGACGAATACCAGCTGCAGTGCCTGACTCACTGACAATGCGGAATAAACCAATGTCACCCGTTCTAGAAGCGTGAGTACCACCGCAAAGCTCAGTAGAGAAGTCACCCATTGTTAAAACACGAACTCGTTCATCGTATTTTTCACCAAAGAGTGCCATCGCACCTTTTTCTTTCGCATCTTCAAGATCCATTAACTCAGTAACAACAGGTGAGTTAAGACGGATTTGCGCATTTACAATATCTTCAATTTCTCGTAATTGTTCTGGTTTAACAGCTTCAAAATGAGAAAAGTCAAAACGCAGATATTTATCGTTAACTAAAGAACCTTTTTGCGTGACATGCATGCCCAGAACTTGGCGCAATGCAGCGTGCAATAAGTGCGTCGCAGAGTGATTTAAACGAATAGCGTCACGACGAGCAGTATCGATAGCGGCATTGATTTTATGGTTAACAATAAATGACCCTACGTTAACTTTACCAATATGACCAATCGCTTTACCGTATTTTTGCGTATCTGTGACTTCAAACAGGCTATCTTTACCTGTTAGCACACCTTTATCACCAACTTGACCACCAGATTCTGCATAAAATGCGGTTTTATTTAAGAAGATAATACCTTCTTCGCCCGCTTTTAATTCAGTGACCGATTGTCCGTTATGGAAAATAGCGGTAATTGTGCCCTGCTGTTCATCTTGCTCATAACCAGAGAATTCACTGCGGCTATCTACTTTGATTAGACTATTATAGTCAGTACCGAAACCGCTGGATTCACGAGCGCGTTTACGTTGCTCTTCCATCGCGGCTTCAAAACCTTTTTCATCAACTTTGATATTTCTTTCACGACAAACATCGGCAGTTAAATCAAGAGGGAAACCATAAGTATCATAAAGACGGAAAGCGGTTTCACCCGGAAGAACGTCATCTGTTAATTGAGCAAGCTCTTCATCTAATAATTGCAGACCACGTTCTAACGTGCGAGCAAACTGCTCTTCTTCTGTTTTTAATACGTTTTCAACCATAGTCTGTTGACGTTTTAACTCGTCACCAGCTTCTGCCATTACTTCAATTAATGGTGCAACCAATTTATAGAAGAAGGTATTTTTTGCGCCAAGCATATAACCATGACGTACTGCACGACGAATAATACGACGCAGAACATAGCCACGTCCTTCATTAGAAGGAATAACGCCATCGCAAATAAGGAATGAACAAGAACGAATATGGTCGGCAATAACGCGTAATGATTTATTACTTAAATCAGATGCATTGGTGACTTTCGCAACTGATTCAATTAATGAACGGAATAAATCGATATCGTAGTTAGAGTTTACATGTTGTAAAACAGCGGTAATACGCTCTAATCCCATTCCGGTATCAACCGATGGTTTTGGCAATGGGTCCATTGTGCCATCTGATTGACGGTTAAATTGCATGAAAACGATGTTCCAGATCTCAATATAGCGATCACCGTCTTCTTCTGGTGAGCCTGGAGGTCCGCCCCAAATATGGTCACCGTGATCATAAAATATTTCAGTACAAGGTCCACAAGGACCTGTATCACCCATTTGCCAGAAGTTATCTGATGCAAATGGTGCGCCTTTGTTATCACCAATGCGGATTATTCTTTCTGCTGGAATACCAATTTCTTTATTCCAAATATCATAAGCTTCATCATCTGTGGCATATACCGTTACCCAAAGTCTTTCTTTAGGTAAGTTGAACCACTCTTTGCCTGTTAATAATTCCCAAGCAAAATTGATTGCATCATGTTTGAAATAGTCACCAAAACTGAAATTACCTAGCATTTCAAAAAAGGTATGGTGACGAGCGGTATAACCCACATTTTCTAAATCGTTATGTTTACCACCAGCACGCACACAGCGTTGCGCGGTTGTCGCTCGGGAATAAGGTCTATTATCCAATCCAAGAAATACATCTTTGAATTGGTTCATCCCTGCGTTTGTAAACAGCAATGTTGGATCGTTATTTGGAACCAAAGAACTGCTAGGTACTATTTGATGTCCTTTAGTATGAAAAAAGTCGAGAAACGCCTGACGGATCTCAGCGGTGCTTTTGCTCATAATTATCCCGAAATCAAGCTGGAAAAACAGAAATTAGAAATCTAGTTAGAGGAGGTTTATTGTTACCTCTACTTAGCCAACGAATACATAAGTAGGGATAAGATAGAATTTCTTCTGTCAGAAGTAAAACCCCCGATAAACTTATTCGTGTTGACATTGTAAATCGTCTAGTTTTTTTCTGAAAGTGGGATTGTTATCTGAGAATGGGACTTTTCTCTCTTTAAGAGCAATTATCTTGGGAAATGTTAGCAACTTAAAGTATTTTCATTTTGTAATTATTAAAAAGTATTTGCTATTACTGTTTTTTTGTGGAGTTACTCTTTATACGTTTATTTTCTCTGGATAATCTCTTTTTCTTATTGCAATTAGTAATAAACACATAGATGTTATTACTTAAATAAAATATTAATAGCGCGATAACTTACTAAAATAAAAGCATTTATCCGTATAAAATTCATCTTGCATCTCAACAAACCTTTAAATGCAATTTAAATTAGATCCAAATATATTGAAGATATTTATCTTTATATGTCAATTATTTATTATCTGGTGCAACCAGATTATCGTAATGATTCTTATTTAGATTATTTATTAACAAGGATATATCACCAAAATTTCACTATATAAAACTTCATACAACTATAGAAAATAGGTTAGTAAAAAATATCGTTATATTAAGTAAAGTAGTGTTAAAGGCTATTTTTTAGAAAAAGAAAACAAAATAAGACTAATTTTAGCTCTCTTTTGAATAAAAAATACGACATATAGCAAAAAGGAAGCCATTTTATAGCTTCCTTTTCTAAGTGAGTTAAATCACATTAATTGACTAGTGATTTACAACTACGATAAACGTAATATGTTTTAATACACATTCAATTTAGTCATTTAGACATTGGCAGAAAAATTATTCTTCTGTCTCTTCAATGTCTGCAGCATTATCACTATCGTTAGTAAAATCGGCTGCACTAGTAAATTCGCCCGCATGATTTAATAACATTTCACGTAGTTTAGTGTTTAGCTCATCATACATTTCAGGGTGTTCTTTCAGGTAAGTTGTTGCATTGGCTTTACCTTGACCAATTTTCTCACCATTGTAGCTGTACCATGCGCCAGCTTTCTCTACCAATTTATGTTTAACACCTAAATCAATTAGTTCACCAAAGGTATTAATACCTTCGCCATACATAATTTGGAATTCAGCTTGTTTAAATGGTGCTGCAATCTTGTTTTTCACCACTTTAACGCGAGTTTCACTACCAACAACTTCATCACCGTTTTTAACAGAACCGATACGACGAATATCTAAACGAACAGATGCGTAGAATTTAAGTGCATTACCACCTGTTGTTGTTTCTGGGTTACCAAACATAACACCGATTTTCATACGAATTTGGTTGATGAAAATAAGCAATGTGTTGGAGTTTTTCAGGTTACCCGCTAATTTACGCATAGCTTGGCTCATCATACGAGCGGCTAAGCCAACGTGTGAATCACCAATTTCACCTTCAATTTCTGCTTTTGGTGTTAAGGCAGCAACGGAGTCAACAACGATAACATCAACAGCACCAGAACGAGATAATGCATCACAAATCTCTAAGGCTTGTTCACCTGTATCAGGCTGAGAACACAGCAGATTATCAATATCTACGCCTAGTTTTTTAGCGTAGATAGGATCTAAAGCGTGCTCAGCATCGATAAATGCACAAATTTTGCCTTCACGTTGAGCCGCTGCGATAACTTGTAGTGTTAACGTTGTTTTACCTGAAGATTCTGGGCCATAGATTTCAACAATACGACCGCGTGGTAAACCACCAGCACCTAAAGCAACGTCTAATGATAAAGAACCTGTAGAGATGGTTTCAACGTTCATGGAACGATCTTCGCCCAGACGCATGATAGACCCTTTACCAAATTGCTTTTCAATTTGACCAAGTGCTGCGGCCAATGCTTTTTGTTTGTTTTCATCAATAGCCATGTTATCTCCCTCTGGGCAGTGAAGCATAAAGATGGGTCACTACCATTAAAACGTATATGATTTTGCTTGTTGAAACTCATTATACTGTATAATCATACAGTATCAAGTTAATTATTAATAATTTCTTTAAGAATTGATTTTAAAGAAAAAATAACAGATTCAGCTCTTACTTGCTCTCGTGAACCACTGAATATACAGTGTTTTGCCATCGTTTGAATACCTGTGGGTTTTCTCATTGCAAAGCCAAACCAAACTAAACCAACAGGTTTTTCTTCGCTACCACCACCAGGACCAGCAATACCGCTAACAGACACTGCAAAATCTGCATTGGCGGCTATCAGTGCGCCTTTAGCCATTTGAAGAACAACTTCCTCACTCACCGCGCCGTATTTAAGCAAAGTTTGTTCATCAACACCTATCATTTCATGCTTTGCTTCATTGCTATATGTTACAAAGCCACGGTGATAATATTCAGAACTTCCGGCAATATCAGTAATAACTTTCGCAATCCATCCACCAGTGCAAGATTCAGCGGTTGTTATCGTGCTCTTCTTTTCAAGTAACGCTTTACCCACCTCAATACTTAGGTGGGTCATTTCATCGTAATTTATCATTAAGGTTCATCTAACCTCTATTCTAAATCTCACTGTTTAAGATTTCTTTCTAGTGCAATCCCATAACCATAGGCCACCAATTGCGAGGGCAAAAATAGCACCAAACCCAATTCCGATAGCAACGACAGAGACACCAATGCTTGTCACCAGTGAGAACAATCCAAGCATTAATAGCATTGCCGTATTTTCACCTAAGTTTTGTACAGCAATAGCATTACCGGCACCAACACTGTGCTTTCCTTTGTCTTGTAATAGCGCATTCAATGGCACGACAAAGAAACCGCCAAAAATACCGATAATGATAAGAATTAGATAAGATGGAATAATTGAGGTTTGCAATGAGAAGTAAATAACACCAAGACCAATTAAAATACCGGCAGGCATACAGCGGCGTACTGTTTTCAGTGTTACAAATTTAGCAGCAAGCCCCGCACCGACCACAATACCAATGGCAACCATCGCATTTAATATAGTCGGTGTCGTATTATCAGTCATATCTAAAGCAATAGGTACCCACTGAACAAGTAAAAAACGCAATGTAACCCCTGCGCCCCAAAACATGCTGGTTCCCACTAAAGAAAAGCGGCTTTCTTTATCAGCCCATAAGGTACGCGTTGCCTCAAGAAACTGTGTGAACATTTTTTTAATGTTCCAACCTCGCCCGATTTGAGCCGCTGATAATTTGGGTATACTAAAGTTAACAAATACCGCTAAAGCATACATTGCAGCGCAAACACCTAATGCAAGCACAATGCTCCAATCTGAGAGCAAACCACCAATCACTGAACCTAATAAAATAGCAGCAATCGTTGATGCTTCCATTAAACCATTAGCTTTTACTAAGCGTTCGCCATCGGTGAGTTCGCCTAAAATGCCATATTTAGCAGGAGAATAAACAGCAGCACCAATTCCCACTAAGGCATAACCAAGGAAAGGATCAGAGCCGACACAGATAAGAAATGCGCCTACAAATTTTAAAAGGTTACCACTGAGCATAACCCTACCCTTAGGGTTACGATCAGCAAACTGCCCGACAAAAGGCGCTAAAAGAATAAAAGCCAGCACAAAGACCATTTGTAAAACAGGTTGGCTCCACTCTGGATAAAGTGCCGATTTAAACTGAGCAAGGATCGCAAACAATAATGCATTGTCAGCAAAAGCAGAAAGAAATTGCGATATCAATACCGCTTTCATTCCTCTACTCATTAAAGGAGGCTGGCTAATATTCTCTGACATTAGTTATTTTCCTGTTCAGCAAGTTTTTTTAATGAGACAAAATCCGTTTTCCCACTTCCTAAAACAGGAATTTCTTTGATAAAACGAATATCCTTTGGTACAGCAATTTCAGCAACACCTTCCGATTTTGCTAATGCTGACAGCGTGCTACGATCTAATTGCTTATCGGTTGTGAACAGAACTAATGATTCGCCTCTACGTTTATCACTTATTGTCACAACTGCGTGCTCACCTTTAGATGCTTTACGTGCAAGTTGCTCAACACCTTCAAGAGAAACCATTTCACCCGCAATTTTTGCAAAACGTTTTACGCGCCCTTTAATAGTACAAAAACCTTCGCTATCAATAGCAACAATATCACCAGTGTCGTACCAACCTTCTTCGTCAATACCTTCAGCATTGGTTGCAACAGGAATTTCCAGTTTTTCAGGTGATTCTACTCGTAAGTATCCCATCATTACGTTAGGGCCACGAAGTTGTAGTCTACCGCCTTCGGTAATACCATTCATTGGAATTAAACGCCCTTCCATACCGGGTAATAAACGCCCTACTGTATGCGTTTTGGCACTCATAGGCACGTTGATTGACACAACTGGTGCGCATTCTGTTACGCCATAACCTTCTAAAATACGAATACCGAATTTCTCTTGCCATAAAACACGAGTTGATTCAGAGAGCTTTTCAGCCCCAGCAACCACATATCTCACTCTGGCAAAATCATAAGGATGGGCAAATTTTCCGTAGTTTCCTAAAAAGGTTGATGTACCAAATAACACTGTACAGTTTTGGTCATAGACTAATTCAGGTACGACTCGATAGTGTAATGGGCTTGGATAAAGAAAAACGCGCGCCCCCAGACAAATTGGCGTTAGCAAGCAAGCTGTTAAACCAAAGGCATGGAATAATGGCAATGCTGACATAAATTTGTCTTTCGGTGAAAAATCAGCAATAGCGCGAATTTGCTCAACGTTAGCCAATAAACTTGAATGGCTGTGAACCACACCTTTAGGCGTTCCTTCAGAGCCTGATGTAAATAGAATAACGGCTGCATCATGAGCATCTTGCGGTAACATCGCTTTTTTAGGCGTAATAAGATGTTTGAAGATCCAGCGTTTATCTTCACTGGTGACAGTATCTTTTAGATCCTCAAGATAAATCCAATTAGCTTCTGGGGTTTGCTCAGGAATATGTAATAAATTCCCTTTTTCTAAAAACTGGCGTGATGTAAAGATAGTTTTGATTGATGCAGCTTTCATCGCATTTTGTACACCTAAACTACCTGCTGTGTAGTTAAGCATTGCCACAACACGTTGACGCATTGTTGCACCTAATAGTGCAGCCGCAGTTACTGTTGTATTTGGAAGCAGTAAACCTATACGCTCTTTCGGTTCAGTGTAGCGCTCAATCAATCGACTGATCCCTAACGTTTTTTTCAGTAAACCTTGATAGGAATCTTCTTTTAGGTTGATATCAGAAATTAGCGGACTAAATCGACCATATTGAGACATTGCCTGTAAAAATGCTTCATACAGCGTGATATTAAGACGTGTTTGCATGATGGCTTCCATCATGATGTCACGCATGGCTTCACCTGCTAATCGGCGACGCTCAGAAGATTTTTCAGCTTTTGGCATCGGTAAATCAACAGCAGGAAGCACCTTGATAGTGATTTTAGGAAAGAATTGAGACTTTACGCGTAAGCTTTTACGTACTCGCGAAAAATAGCTGAATTCAGCGCCTTCAATTCTAACAGGAACAACTTTAGCACCTGATTTGGCGGCAATAAAAGCAGCGCCCTCATAAATTTTCATCAAACCATTTGTTACTGTGATCCTTCCTTCAGGGAAAATCACAACCGGACGCCCCTTATCCACTTCTTTAACTAACTGACGCACTGCCATTGGGTTAGCGGGATCTAAAGGTACGATATCGGCATAACGACCTAACCATTTTGTCGTTTTTGCAGAAGCAACAGAGGTATAAACAGCAAATACAGGATTAATAGGTAGGAATAAACGTAATAATATACCGTCAATAAAAGAAGTGTGATTTGGCGTAATTATACATTTTTCATATTGTGAAAACTGATTAACAAGTCCTTCAATTCTTATTCTAAATAAGAATTTAAATAGTGTTTTAAAAAACGCTATCAACATCATATCCATATCTCATTTTGCTATAATTAGCCTTACTATAAATAGGATGTGACGAAAATAAAATAGATGTTCCCTGTTTTATCCTTTATATCAGACGATTGCTTAATTATTTCGTGAGTTTTGCGAGGATTGCCTCAATAATCTCATTTATCGGTAATCCCGCATCGACAATGATATCAGCACACTGCAAATATAAAGGTTCACGTTTAGTCAAAACGTCATTCATTTCTGAAACTAACGTTTTACCTGTCAAACTCGGTCTTTGTGCGTCATTTGGATCTTGGGATAAACGCTCAACTAAAGTTTCAAGAGATGCCTGTAAATAAATAATAACACCTGAAGATTTCATATAAGCACGATTTTGATCTGCTAAAATCATCCCACCACCTGTTGAGATAACTTGGTTAGGCTGGCTAACTTGGACTAATGCATCTGATTCAGTTTGACGAAAAAAATCCCAACCTTTCTCTTGAACCATCGAAGATATAGTTTGTTGATATTTTTGGGTTATCCAATCATCCGTATCAATAAATCTATAATTTAAAGTGAGGGAAAGTGCTTTACCTACTGTTGTTTTTCCTGCACCTCTAGGTCCGATAAGGTAAATTGTACTATCCATAAAATGCACTATCTCCATAGTGTGTTCCCTTTTAGGGGTGTAATTAAAAATTTACATGCTGTAAAGTATGAAATATCATACCTGATGTAACAAAAAAATAAAGCCACACTTTAGAAAAGTATGGCTTATTTAATCATCTTAACACTTAGCTACGAATTGTATTATCACCGTAACCAATCCATTTATAGGTCGTTAGGGCATCTAATCCCATTGGCCCTCTGGCATGTAATTTCTGTGTACTAACAGCAACCTCGGCACCTAAACCGAATTGTCCACCATCAGTAAAACGTGTACTTGCATTAACATACACAGCAGCAGAATCAACTTGGCGAACAAAGCGATCAGCATTAGCGATAGATTGCGTTAAAATAGCATCAGAGTGCGCAGTACCATAACGGCGAATATGGCTAATAGCCTCAGTTAACCCACTCACTACTTCTACGTTTAAATCAAGTGATAGCCATTCATCGCAATAATCTGCATCTTTCACATCAACAACAGTCGCTCCGCCTTTTTTCAGCCCTGCCAATGCCTTCTCACTTGCATGCAAAGTCACCTTTTGAGCCGCCATAGCATCACTTAGCTGTGGTAAAAATAGATCTGCAATATTTTCGTGTACTAAGAGCGTTTCTAAAGAGTTACACGCGCTTGGACGTTGTACTTTCGCATTTACGATAACCGTTAATGCTTTTTCTAAATCCGCACTTTCATCCACAAAAGTATGACAAACACCGATGCCACCAGTAATAACGGGAATAGTTGATTGTTCACGGCAAAGTTTATGTAATCCTGCGCCACCTCGTGGAATAAGCATATCAATATACTCATCCATTTTTAGCATTTTAGCGACTAATTCACGATCAGGCTTATCAATCGCCTGAATAGCGCCAGCAGGAATACCACATTTTTCTAATGCTTGTTGAATAACAGCAACAACCGCTTGGTTAGTATGATGGGTCTCTTTTCCACCACGAAGAATAGCAGCATTACCCGTTTTCAAACATAAAGAAGCGACATCAATTGTGACATTAGGACGAGCTTCATAAATAACACCCACAACACCCAACGGCACACGACGACGCTCTAAACGTAAACCACTATCTAGCATACGCCCATCAATAACTTGACCCACAGGATCTTCTAAACGGCACACTTGTCGTACATCATCTGCAATTGCTTTTAAACGTGCAGAATTAAGTAATAAACGATCAAGCATAGCGGCATTGATGTTAGCTTCGCGAGCGGCTTGCATATCTTTTTCATTTGCTGCAAGAATTGAAGCTTCTTGTTGTTCTAATAAATCAGCCATCACTAATAATGCCTGATTTTTTTGCTCTGTTGATAGTTGAGCTAAATGCCAAGATGCCTCTCTTGCCGATTTACCCATTTGTTCTAACATCAGAAGGCTCCTTAGCTAACAATCATATCATCACGATGCACAGCAACACTGCCATACTCGTAACCTAAAATTTGACTAATTTCTTGTGAATGGTGTCCTGCGATTAGACGCAGTGCATCACTGTTATAGTGTGCAACACCATGAGCAAGATCTTTACCTTGTAAACTTTGAATGCGGATAACACATCCACGCGAGAAATCGCCTTTAATTTCTTTGATACCTTTTGGTAAAAGGGAGCTACCTTTTTCTTTAATTGCGTTTTCAGCCCCTTCATCAACCACAATCACACCAGCAATTGGCGCACCAAAGATCCACCGCTTACGCGCTTCTAATGGGCTTTGTAAGCCATGGAATAACGTTCCAACAGGTTCATTATTGATAACTTTTGCGATAACTTCAGGTTGTACGCCTGCGGCGATAACAACATCAATACCCGCGCGGCCTGCAACGGTTGCTGCTTGCAGTTTTGTTGCCATACCACCCGTACCTAAACCTGATACGCTATCACCTGCCATTTGGCGTAACTCATCATTGATATCAAAAACTTCTGGGATCAATTTAGCATCTGGGTTACTGCGAGGATCAGCCGTATAAAGCCCTTCAATATCCGTCAGTAATAACAGTTTATCTGCACCGCCTAAAATAGCCGCTAATGCTGATAAATTATCGTTATCACCCACTTTAATTTCCGCGGTAGCAACAGCATCATTTTCATTGATAACCGGGATAATATGGTTATCTAACAGTGCATGTAATGTATCACGCGCATTTAGGAAACGTTCTCTATCTTCAATATCGGCACGCGTTAATAGCATTTGACCAATATGAATACCATAAATGGCAAATAACTGTTTCCATACTTGAATTAAAGCGCTTTGCCCCACAGCAGCAAGCAACTGTTTAGAAGCAATAGTTGCGGGCAAATCAGGATAATTCAAATATTCACGCCCTGCGGCAATTGCACCTGAAGTGACAATGATAATCCGATGCCCTTTTTCGTGTTGTTTGGCACATTGGCGAACCAGTTCCACAATATGAGACTGATCCAGACGTCGTGAACCACCAGTAAGTACACTTGTCCCTAATTTAACAACCAGCGTTTGGCTGCTACTCATAACATTTACCATTCTTGTTGATTATTTAAAAAGATGATACACAGTTTTATCAGGAGAGAAGCGTTATGCCAACTGACATAACGCAAAATCTATGAAAAGTTGCCCTAACACAAAATTAGGGCTGAATGGGAAGAGGAAATTTGTTCATTTTTTCATCTGGAATGAGTTTCATATCTAATTCACTCACTGCAAGTTGAAGAAATTCATGAAAACGAATAAGTGTTTCATTGATTGACTCAACAACATCATTCTTACTTATGTTCTGATGAAGCCAATCACCATTTTTATCGAATAGCCCAATTTGATAATGATAAATGAGCTGCTCATTATTGCGTTCTAATTCCATCCACCAGCCCCAAAACTCTCGTTTTTCCGGCGCGACTTTTTTATTTACACAAACAGCTAAGCAGTCAAAAAAGAACTGGCTCTCTTGGCATTGTTGCTCTCGGATATATGGGCCGATTTGAGCAAAACGCTTTAATAACTTACCTCGGGTAGGGTTCAAAGATGAAGTCATAAATTCAGTCTCCTTAGAAACCCTACTGTTATATAATCTAATATAATTAGCAAGTTATTGTTCAAAATTAATTATATTAATTTATCATAGATCCAATCTGCACTTTTTTGTAACGCTAGCTCTAAGCCTTCGTAAAGCGGCTTGTCATTAATAGCAAGAATGTCACCATCCATGGAGGAGCGTGCAATTAATTGCGAATCCTCTTTAGGGCTTATTTCATCACCTTTCCAATAAACCCCCATCATAGGAACAGGCATACGTCGCCCAATCAAGCCTTGGTTTTTCAGAGAATAACTGCTCAATAATAACCGAAGGTTATTCTCATCAATATTCCATAACCCTAAGCGACTTGCTAACACATCAAGATACATCACAGGAATTTTTTTCTGCAATTCAGCTTGGGTAAAGAAAGTGTGGATCAACGGACCTAAGGCAACAACGCCTTTAATCAATTTTGGGTAGATATAAGCTAAACGTACGGCAATATTACCGCCAAAGCGAAAGCCCATTACACCAATACGAGTATGATCAATCCAAGGTACTTCAGAAAGTTGTTTTAGAACTTCACCTTGTAATTGGCATGTATCTTCCGTTAGTTTTTGTTTTACTGAATAACCAATTGCGGGCATATCCAGTGTTAGCATTGCAATACCTTTAGGGGAAAGATAGTTACGGAAGAAACTGACATAATCGCTTTGTAAGCCGTCTAATCCGCCACAAAATAACACGGTAGGATAAGGACCTCTACAATCTTTGGGTAAATGTAGAAACCCTGTTGTCGTCCCTTTTCCCTCTAATTTAAATGTCAGTTTTTTAACTTCAAAAGAGGAGAATTTCGTCGCATTCTCAAAAGCTTTCATCGACAAAATAACGGCTTGATCCGCTAAAAAATCACCATTAATAAAAGGATATGCAGCAATACTATAGAGATGTGCGGCTTGTAACCAACAATCGGCGGCGGCATCACCAGACTCTTCACGTAATGCTTTTTGTTGCCAGATCATAGCTTGATGTGACCACTCAAATGACCAACCTCCTTTACGATACCCTACAACGGTATCAATAAATTTATCGTCACTACGAGGAGCATCCTGCACAGCAATTCGACTTAACACCTCTTCTATTTCAATAGGAGAAATTCCACGCCAAATCCAAAGTAAACGTTGAATAGTCCGATACCAATTTTGCTGGCTGGTACCATTAAGCACGGTATAGGTATTAATATTTGATTTTGGATGGGTGTACTGAATTAGCGTTGAGGTTTCAGCGTGTTTTGCTCGTGGCTTAAATAAAGCTTCAGAAAGATTCGTATTGTTTGCCATATCACTCTTCAAATCAGTGGATATCGTATAAAGGGGCTAAAAAGTCTGGCTTTATCATAGCATGAAATCGACTGGAACAATGTGTATCACGACAAGCAATCGCACGAAGACATCATAAAGAAGAAGAGAAAAAAGCTTAAAAACAAAAATCCCCGCCTAAGCGAGGATCTCAATTAAAACAGCAAAGTGAATGCTATCAACTTATTTTTGATCGCAAACTGGTGGAATAAAGGCAACACCCATATCCCAAGGCTGTTCAATCCATGTATTTTGCGGAATATCAACCACAAAATCATCCACTAAAGGACGCCCTTCTGGTTTTGCAAAAATAGTAACAAAATGCGCTTTTGGATACATCTCACGGATAACTTTAGCAGTACCACCAGTATCGACTAAATCATCAACAACGATAAAGCCTTCACCATCACCTTCTGCTTTTTTTAAGATTTTGAGGTCACGCTGATGATCGTGGTCATAGCTAGAAATACAGACTGTATCCACATGACGGATACCTAATTCACGAGCAAGTAATGCAGCAGGGACTAATCCCCCACGGCTGACAGCAATAATGCCTGTCCACTGTTCGACTGGTAATAAACGTTGCGCCAATTGACGGGCATGTATTTGCAACATATCCCACGTTACAACATATTTTTCGCTCATAATATTGTGATCCTAGCTACTTAAATTTCGAGAGAAGCTTTTTTGCGGAAAAAAAGGTTGCGCGAGATTATAGTGATTTGAGCGCCTAAAAACCAGAGAAAACGTGAAAACAGATGAGATTAGCCTTATTTTTTTCTGTAATACCTATTTATGATTAAAAAATGAACCATATAAAAAATGAATACAAAATGGAGATCTAATTTCTTAGATAGAGATGTGAATAGAATGACGCATTCATCAGAAGAAAGTGATATTCTCAACTATATTGGCGTATAACGCTCAGAATAATAAAGCTAACCCTTAAAAAAGCGGTAGGCTATCAATAACACAGATGCTGTTAGAGGAGATCCATCGTGTCTGAACTATCTACTCTATCCCCACAACCACTATGGGATATTTTTGCAAAAATTTGTTCGATTCCACATCCATCACATCATGAAGAAGCCTTAGCTACCCACATTCTTTCTTGGGCAAGTGAAAAAGGACTTTTTGCAGAGCGCGATGCCGTTGGCAATATTTTAATTCGTAAACCAGCAACCAAAGGCATGGAAGATCGTAAAACGGTTGTTTTACAAGCACACTTAGATATGGTGCCGCAAAAAAACAATGATACCGTTCACGACTTCACTAAAGATCCGATTCAACCTTACATTGATGGCGAATGGATCAAAGCGAAAGGCACCACATTAGGTGCAGATAATGGTGTTGGTATGGCATCTGCGTTGGCTGTTTTAGCTGACGATACTGTTAAACACGGACCATTAGAAGTGCTGTTAACCATGACTGAAGAAACAGGTATGGACGGTGCCTTTGGTTTACAACCGGGTTGGTTACAAGCTGATATTCTGATCAACACAGACTCAGAAGAAGAAGGTGAAATCTACATGGGCTGTGCGGGTGGTATTGATGTTAAAACCACAGTAAGCCTTTCTTACGATGCAATCCCAGCAGGGCACGTTGTTAAACAACTGGTTCTAAAAGGATTAAATGGGGGTCACTCTGGTGGTGATATCCATTTAGGTTTAGGTAACGCAAATAAATTATTAGCGCGTTTCTTAGCAGATCATGCCGAAGAATTATCACTGAAATTAATTGATTTCCACGGTGGTACACTGCGTAATGCGATCCCTCGTGAAGCAAACATTGTTTTTGCAATTCCAGCGGATAAAGCAAACCAACTAGATACTGTAAAAGCGAAATTTGAAGCGCTGTTAAAAACTGAATTAGCTATTGCTGAAAAAAATCTGAAAGTTGAATTAACTGATACAACAACAGATAAAAAAGTTTTCACAACAGATTGCCAAGAACGCTTAATCAACCTACTCAATGCAATGCCAAATGGTGTTATTCGTATGAGTGATGACGTTGAAGGTGTTGTTGAAACTTCATTAAACGTCGGTGTTGTTAGCATTGTTGACGATAAAGTAGAGATCCTGTGCTTAATTCGTTCTCTGATTGATAGTGGTAAAACCTATGTTGTTAGCATGCTAACAGCATTAGCAAAACTCGCTAAAGCAGATATCGAAACCAAAGGCGGCTATCCTGGTTGGAAACCAGATGCAGACTCTCCTGTTATGCATTTAGTTCGTGACACTTACCAACAACTATTTGATAAAGTGCCAAACATCATGGTTATCCACGCAGGTCTTGAGTGTGGTCTGTTCAAAAAACCTTACCCAGATATGGATATGGTTTCTATTGGACCAACAATCCGTGGCGCTCACTCACCAGACGAACGCGTTCACATTAAGAGCGTCGGTCAATACTGGCAATTATTAACTGCGATTTTAAAAGCAATCCCTGCTAAATAATCTCGCTTTAGCGTTAATAATGAAACCCGCTTAATTGGCGGGTTTTTTGTTTCTAAACCATCACAAAAAATAATTTATCCCACCCAATCACACCTTATTTACCTTAAAGATCATAATTTATTCCTTATATAGCCAATTTCATAATTACTTATTTCATTACGGAATAAGAAAACAAATCTTAATAAATTAAATATATAGAATGCTAATCATTATCATTAGTATTAATGTTTTCGGAGTGATATTTTCATGGCTTCCGCATTTAAAGTTAAATAATAAAAAACTAAAGGGTTCTACTGTGTCTAATAAAAACTGCGTTGCTAGTGTCTTTCTCGCTTTACCGTTAAGTTTACTCTCTGTTCAAATTCACGCGGCAGTCAATAAAAATGTACCTGAAAAGATAATTGTTACCGCATCTCCATCACAAGATCCTCAAGCACCGATTTCCGGTTTTGTCGCAACAAAAACATTATCAACAAATAAAACATCGACTGAAATTGAAAAAACACCGCAATCTATTAGCGTGATCACCCGTGATCAAATGGATGCTCAAGATGTCAGTTCAGTTTCTCAGGCGTTACGTTATACACCCGGCGTTTTCACAGAATATCGTGGAAGTTCTAATCGTAATGATGAAGTTTTTATTCGTGGTTACAGCTATGCACCACGTTTTCTTGACGGCCTAAGCTACGGAATGGGAGCATCATCATCAACGGGTGCAATTGATCCATGGCTATTAGAACGCGTTGAAGTTGTTAGAGGACCTGCATCTGTTCTTTATGGTCAAGTAAACCCAGGTGGCATTGTCGCAATGACAAGTAAAAGACCCACTGCATCCCCTATTCGTCATATTCAAGTACGTGCAGGCAACGATAAATTAGCAGAAACCGCTTTTGATTTTTCAGGGGCATTAAGTGATGATAATCGTGTACTTTATCGTCTAAACGGTATTGCAAAAACCCAACACACACAAATAAAAAACTATAAAGAAGAGCGTTTTGCACTTGCTCCTGCGATTACGTTCTTACCTAATGAACAAACTCGCTTAACGCTATTAAGCTTTATTCAGCAAGAGCCTGAAGCGGGATATCGTAATTTTTTACCTGCCTATGGTACGGTTAAAAGCACTCCCGCTGGTACAATTCCCTTTGATTTTGATGTCAATAATCCCGATTACCATAAATCATGGCGTCAACAATATGGTATAGGTTATGAATTCGAACACGAGTTTAATGACTCATTAAAAATTGTACAACATGCTCGATATAGCCATATTAATCAAAAATATAAATACCTTGTATTTGGATCTTTAAGAAAAGATAACCCTTATGTTCTTGAGCGCAGAGCGCAACAAGAGCAGCGAGAAACAGATACTTTAGGAATAGACACTCGTTTACAAGCCGACTTTACTACTGCAAAACTGAATCATACTGTGATTGCAGGTATTGATTATCAGTGGAGTAAAGATCAAGATAACTTACTCCGTGCAATGGGTCCTGAGTACGATCTTGATTGGCGTGATCCTAATTATCACTACCCAATTGATATGAGCTTACAAAAACCCGCAACCGATCAGTTACAAAAACGTGATCAAGTCGGGTTGTATCTACAAGATCAGATCCAATGGAAAAATTGGATCTTACTTGCAGGCTTACGCCAAGATTGGGCTCAAGTTCGGACTCATGATTTCTTAGCTAAAAGCTATGATCAACAAGATGATCATAAATTAACGGGTCGCGCAGGGCTTCTATATGCTTTTGATAATGGTATTTCTCCTTATATTAGCTATAGCACCTCTTTTGAGCCTAATTTACAAACTCGTCGCGCACCAGGTACAGCACCATTTGATCCGAGTGAAGGTCGTCAATTAGAAGCGGGGATCAAATACCTCACACCAAATGAACAAACATTGGCAACACTCTCTGTTTATCAATTACAACAACGCAATGTAACCAACTACAATGCTGAAAAAGCATATTTCGAACCTGTGGGTGAAATTAGAAGTCGTGGTGTTGAAGCGCAAATTAATAGCCAATTAACTGAAAATATTTCATTTATCAGCAGTTATGCTTATACCGATACTGAAGTAAGAAAAACCATTATTGAGGGAACACAAGGAAAAGAGCTTCCTCGCGTTCCTAAGCATATGGCATCACTTTGGGGTCAATATGATGAAACATCTGGGTTATTTAATGGGGCTAAAGCTGGCGTTGGTGTGAGATATGTGGGTGTATCTCAAGGTGATACTAAAAATACAATTAGTGTACCGGCTGTGACTCTTTACGATGCGATGATTGGTTATTCATTAGGTGAGCTATCACCTTCTTTAAAAGGTGCTGAAATTCAACTTAATATGAATAATATTGCAAATAAACACTATGTTGCATCTTGTGCTGGTGATAGTGCATGCTTTTATGGGATTGGCAGAACAATGACAGCAACAATGAATTATCGCTGGTAATACCATATAAATTAACCGTATAGATTATCTACATAAATTAACTGCGTTAACCATAGCCTGTCTGTTGATCGGCTATGGTTTTTTAATTCTTACAGTGCTAAAAGAAGTTGTCGCTCTATTTGTGGATCTTGTAAGGTGACATGAAATCCAATTAGTCGTACACCTCGACCATTTCTGCGTTCATGCCATGCTTGGTAGGCAATATTTATTAAATCGGCTTTTTCTAAAATAGGATGAGTATGCTCTTGTGTCGTTAATTGAAAATCATCAAATTTTAGTTTAACGCCTTGCCTTGCTATCCTTAAATCAGGCTTCACTTTTGTCAGTCGCCTTTCTAATTCGCTATATAACCCGTCAAGTAATGATAAGCAATCATCCCAAGAATTAATATCTGAGGCAAAAGTACGCTCAACTCCGACTGATTTTCTAAGTCTGTCAGGATTAATGTCACGCTCATCAATGCCATGACTGCGTTCCCATAAATTTTGACCAAATTTCCCAAGCACTTTTACTAAAGAAATAACATCAGTACGGCGAATATCTGCACATGTTTCTAAGCCCATTTCTTGTAAGCGAGCAAATGTCACCTTACCTACCCCTGGTATTTTATTAAGCGGTAATTTTAAAATAAAATCATCGACTTGCTCAGGTGTAATAACAAATTGCCCATTTGGTTTGTTGATATCAGAAGCAATTTTTGCAAGAAATTTAATCGGTGCAATCCCTGCGGATGCCGTGAGATTTAACTCATCAAAAATTTGTTGGCGAATTTCTTGAGCGATTAAGGTTGCTGAGCCATGACAATGCTGACTATCAGATACATCAAGATAAGCTTCATCGAGTGAAAGAGGTTCAATAAGGTGAGTATAACGAGAAAAAATTTGGCGGATCTTTGCTGATATCTCTTTATAGAGGGGCATTCTGCCGGGTAAAACTTTTAAGTGAGGGCATAACTTCAACGCCGTTGCTGTTGACATAGCACTACGGACACCAAAACGACGGGCAGGATAATTCGCGGTGCAGATAACACCTCGGCTAGAAGCATTGCCTCCTACCGCAATTGGGATCTCTTTTAGTGCTGGATTATCTCGCATTTCAATCGCAGCATAAAAACAATCCATATCAACATGAATAATTTTACGCATACAATCACCTCACTTTATTTACTGTTTAAATATACAGTAAATAAATATTAACTACAATTTTTATTCCTTCTCATCTCCCTCTATTGAGGTGTATTTCTCATAAAAATCTGAATTAGTCTGTTTATTTATAGAATTGTCACAAAGTGGTGATAGATTGTTTTTGCTCTCTGATTAATTACATTAATTTTAAATATTGTTTTGTAACTACATATAAAACAAGGAAATGTTTTTCATGATCAAATTATTCATCGCTATTTCTCTCTTTTTTTATTCTGTAATTCTTATGGCATCTCCTAAAATTATCGCACATCGAGGTGGCACCGCTGATGCCCCTGAAAATACTGAAATTGCTATAAAAACAGCCCTTGCTAATCAAGCTGATGCAATTTGGATCACTATTCAATTATCGAAAGATAATATTCCTGTCCTTTATCGCCCTAGCGATTTAAAAAGCTTAACGAATGGGCAAGGTAGTGTGTCTGACTTTACTGCACAGCAGCTTAAACAATGGGATGCGGGCTATAAATTTGGTGAAGCACAACAATTTCCTTATCGAAATAAAGGTGTCACCATTCCAACATTGGATGAAATCTTAACTCAATTCCCCACAACACAGTTTTATCTTGATTTAAAATCACCTGATGCTGATCCAGCAATCCAAGGTGAAGCATTAACTACCGTACTTCGTAATCATAATGCACTGGATAGAACCCGCGTTTATTCTACAAATACCGCATTTCTTGACGCCTTACCAACTGATGTACAACGTTTTGAAAGTCGTGATATCACTCGTGATATTTTAGCCAACATCACAATGAGCCATGTTTGCCTACTACCTGAAAATTTAGATATTACTCGTTGGTATGGGCTGGAGCTTCACCGCAAAGTAGAAGTTGTTGAGAAATACACATTAGGTGAAGCACGCTCAGCATCGGTTCTGAGTTGGGATAAAGATGCCATGTCTTGTTTTCGTGCTGGTGGCAATGCTCATATTGTTCTTTTTGGGATCAATACAGAGAAAGATTATATTCAAGCCACAGAATTAGGCGCTGATGCAGTTATGGTCGATTCACCCGCAAAGATGAAAGCATTTAGAAAAGAGTAAGCGCCTTCGCTTTTAGCTTCGTTTTTTTAGAAACAAATAAAAAAGAGTGATGTAAACAGATACACCACTCTTTTTTTATTTTTATCTCTTACTTAAAGAATTCTATTTTTATTAAGTAATTCTTCTCTTGCGACATCTTTTGCCATACGTTTTTTACGTGCATCACAAGGTTCGGGGCAATCACACTCTTTTTCTATGCCCATAGCGCCTAAACCGCCACAGCTACCTTGAAGGCTTTTACGTTTTACAATATAGCCTAACGCCATACCAAAAAAGGCAATCAAGAATAAGATGAAGGCAAATAGAAATATTTTTAACATAACCTTCTCTCCTTAAATTCTACTTTTTCAAGAATGGGATGAATGCTTTACTATAACGCTCTTCAAACCCATTTTCAGTTTTCACTATCATAAAGACAGGAATATTTAGCTCATTTGCTACTGCTAACCCTTTTTCAGGTCCTAAAACGTTCAATCCTGTCGAAAGACCATCTGCACTCATGCAAGTTGGCACAATCACAGTAATAGAAACAAGGTTATGTTTAATAGGATGACCTGTGGTTGGATCAATAGTATGAGAAAAACGAACCCCATTTTCTTCAAAATAGTTACGATAATCACCAGAAGTGGCTATTGAGTTATCACCCGGTTCAATAATTAGCTGAACACTCTGTTTTGTGCCATCACTCGCCGGTTTTTCAATCGCTATACGCCAAAGCTTGTCATTACCATTCATGCCTTGGGTTCTCACTTCACCACCAATATCAACCATATAGTTAGTAATATTCTGTGAAATTAAATATTCAGCCACAGCGTCAACGCCATAGCCTTTAGCTATTGAAGAGAGATCGACATAAAGTTCAGGGATCTTCTTAATTAATGAATTACCTTCAACAGCAAGGTAATCAATTCCAATCCATTGTTTACGTTTTTCTAATTCATCTTCAGAAGGCTGATGCGTAAATCGACCTTCTGGGCCAAATCCCCATAAATTAACTAACGGCCCAACAGTCACATCTAAAGCACCATCAGTTATTTTATTAATACGGATAGCTTCACTGACTACTTTAGCTGTCGCGGGTGAAACAGGGAATGGAGTATTAATTTCACGACTTTGATTGAAACGGCTGAGTTCAGAATGAGGACGATATGTTGACATTTGATCGTTAACTTCTTCAAGAATACGATCAATCTCTGTTTGTAAGACGTTTTGTGGAGGTGAATTACTGTCAGGAACATATTTAATCGAGTAATAAGTTCCCATGGTTTCACCTTCTAATACCTGTTGCTTTTCACCACATGCAGATAATAGAACTAATGCAGACAGCATCACTACCCAATTGATCATCTTTCTTTTTAACATAACTCTCTCTTCTGATCATGAGCGCCCACATAAGTGGGCGCTTGTCATTTCATTCATTTATGCTTTATTGGAAGTTAGGATTTAGGATCAACCCCCAAAGTCATCCAGCATAATGTTTTCATCTTCAACGCCTAAATCTTTGAGCATTTTAATCACTGCTGCGTTCATCACTGGCGGTCCACACATATAGAATTCACAATCTTCTGGTGCTGGGTGATTTTTGAGGTAGTTCTCAAACAACACATTGTGAATAAATCCAGTATAGCCAGTCCAATTATCTTCAGGCAGTGCATCTGAAAGCGCAACATTCCATGTGAAGTTTTCGTTTTCTTTTGCAAGCATATCGAAATCTTCTGTGTAGAACATTTCACGAACAGAACGCGCACCATACCAGAAGCTGATTTTACGTTTAGAATGTAAGCGCTTTAATTGGTCGAAGATATGTGAACGCATTGGCGCCATACCCGCACCACCACCAATAAAGATCATCTCAGCATCGGTTTTCTTAGCAAAGAATTCACCAAATGGCCCTGAAATTGTCACCTTATCACCCGGTTTTAATGACCAAATATACGATGACATAATTCCTGGTGGCACATCAGGATTACGTGGCGGAGGTGTTGCAATACGCACGTTTAACATGATGATGCCATGCTCTTCAGGGTAGTTCGCCATTGAATAAGCACGTACAGTAGTTTCTTTAACCTCAGAAACATAACGGAACAAATTAAATTTATCCCAATCTTCACGATACTCTTCTGGTACATCAAAATCTTCATAACGTACCGTATGAGGAGGACATTCAATTTGAATAAACCCACCAGCACGGAAAGGTACAACCTCACCTTCAGGAATTTTTAACACTAATTCTTTAATAAAAGTGGCTTTATTATCATTTGAGATAACTTCACATTCCCACTTTTTAACACCAAAGATTTCTTCTGGTAATTCTAATTTCAGGTTGTTTTTTACGTTTACCTGACACGCTAAACGACAACCTTCTTTAGCTTCACGTTTGTTAATATGTGAAAGTTCTGTCGGTAAAATATCACCGCCACCTTCCAGCACTTTAACGCGGCACTGACCACAAGAGCCACCGCCACCACAAGCTGAAGAAATAAAAATACCTTCGTTTGATAATACGTTAAGTAATTTATCACCTGCTGGTGCATCAAAACTTTTTTCTGGGTCTCCATTGACCTCAACTGAAATATCCCCTGTATTGACCAGTTTTGATTTTGCAAACAAAATCAACGCTGTTAATACCAATACAATCAGGGTAAACATCACGACACCTAGAATAATTATATCCATGAGTTCTTCTCACCCTTTATAGCTGAACACCAGAGAAGGACATGAAACCTAATGCCATCAACCCTGTGGTGACAAAAGTAACGCCTAACCCTTTCATACCTGCCGGTACATCCGCGTACTTCATTTTCTCACGGATAGAAGCCAGTAATACGATGGCTAACATCCAACCAATCCCAGAGCCGAAACCATAAACAATCGATTCACTAAAGTTATAGTCACGTTGTGCCATAAATGACACACCACCGAAAATGGCGCAGTTAACGGTAATAAGTGGCAAGAAGATCCCTAGTGCGTTATACAGCGAAGGGAAATAGCGGTCTAAAATCATTTCTAGGATTTGTACCAGTGCCGCAATCACACCAATGAAAGTGATAAAGTTTAAGAAACTTAAATCAACACCTTCCATTAATGCATTATCACGTAACACATAGTTGTAAACCAAGTTATTCAACGGTACAGAAAGACCTAGAACAACGGTAACAGCGATACCTAATCCAAACGCTGTTTTTACGTTTTTAGAAACGGCGAGGAATGTACACATCCCTAAGAAGAATGCGAGCGCCATATTCTCAATAAAAACAGCACGAACAAACAGGCTTATATAATGTTCCATGGCGATTAGTCCTCTTCAACCTGTGCAGGTTTTAATGTACGTAATCCCCAAATTAGCAAACCAATAATAAAGAACGCACTTGGTGCTAACAGGAATAAACCGTTTGGCTGATACCAACCACCATTTTGGATAGACTCCATCACTGTAATGCCGAATAATTTACCAGAACCAAAAAGTTCACGTAAAAAACCAACAAGGATCAAGATAACGCCATATCCTAAGCCGTTACCAATACCATCCATAAAGCTTTCAATAGGAGGTGCTTTCATCGCATAAGCTTCAGCACGCCCCATTACAATACAGTTAGTAATAATAAGACCAACGAAAACAGAAAGTTGCTTAGAAATTTCATACGCATAAGCTTGCAGTATTTGGTCAACAACGATAACTAATGAAGCAATAATCGCCATTTGAACAATAATACGAACGCTACTTGGTATGTAATTACGAATAAGTGAAATAAAGAAGCTTGAGAATGCAGTAACCAGAGTTACCGCAATTGTCATCACCAATGCGGTTTCAAGTTTTGTTGTTACCGCCAATGCAGAACACACACCTAATACCTGTAAGGCAATCGGGTTGTTATCTAACAATGGCCCAAGTAAAACTCGTTTAATTTCTTTTGTATCAGCCATTGATCTCTCCTTCACGCACTTTTTTCAGGAATGGGCCGAAACCTTTTTCGCCTAACCAGAAGTCGAACATATGCTGGATACCATTTGAGGTCAGCGTCGCACCAGAAAGCCCATCAATACCATAAGGGTTGCCAGCTGCTGCGCCACTACGCACAATCTTAATAGCAGGTACGCCTTCTTCATTAATTAAGCGCTTACCTTTCCATTGTGCTTTCCATTGTGGGTTATCAACTTCACCACCTAAGCCCGGTGTTTCACCATGAGCATAATAGGTAATACCTTTAGAAGTCACACCATCAATATCAACCGCAATAAATGCATACATCACAGACCATAAGCCAGAACCATAAACAGGTAGAACGACTTCAGTCGTTTTGCCTTGTTCATCAAGAACAAAATATACTTCTGCGGTATTTGAACGTCGGCGAATTTTTGCAAGATCTTCTTCTGGAGATAATGCAATGGAAGTATCATCACTACGTAATGCCGCGTTTAAATCAAAATTGCCTTTACTATCAGTCAGTTCACCTGTCTGGAAATTAACAATTTTGGCTTTAATGCGAGTGTCATACACTTTCAGTACATCTGCCGCACTCATTTTAGGTACGAGCAGACCCGCAACATCAAGAATATTACGTTGTTTATCAAGAAGTTTTTGCTCTTCTTGTTTAGACTTCAGTCCAACGGCTGCTCCTGCTACTACCACGGAACACACAAGACATAGAATAAATACAACGAGGAACGTTCTTGCGACGCTATCTTTGTTTTTCTCTTTAGCCACGAGCTTGTCTCCGCTTAATATTCGCCTGAACAACCACGTAATCAAACAGTGGTGCAAATAAGTTTGCGAATAAGATTGCCAGCATCATACCTTCTGGGTAAGCCGGATTGACGACACGAATAAGCACAGCCATTACGCCAATCAAAATACCGTAAGCCCATTTACCTTTATCGGTAAACGATGCGGATACTGGATCTGTTGCCATAAACATCATACCGAAAGCAAAACCACCTAATACTAAGTGCCAGTGCCAAGGCATTGAGAAGAGAGGATTAGTATCTGAACCAATAAAATTAAACAGGTATGACATTGCAATCATACCCACCATTACCCCAGCAACAATACGCCATGAAGCAATGCGAGCAAAAAGAATGACAGCCCCACCGATTAAAATCATCAGTGTTGAAACTTCACCTATCGATCCTGGGATATATCCAAGGAAAGCATCCATCCAAGAGATAGGTTGTTGAGTGACGGTATTTAATAACGCACTTTGACCCGATACAGACCATTGTGATAATGGTGTCGCACCAGAGAAGCCATCAGCCGCAGTCCAAACCAGATCACCTGAAATTTGAGCTGGATAAGCAAAGAACAGGAATGCACGACCTGCTAATGCCGGGTTTAAGAAGTTACGCCCTGTACCACCAAAGATTTCTTTCGCGATAACAACACCAAACGTAATACCTAATGCAGCCTGCCAAAGTGGTAATGTTGGCGGTACGATCAAGGCAAATAAGATTGATGTAACAAAGAAACCTTCGTTAATTTCATGGCCACGAATAAAGGCAAAAAGAACTTCCCAAAATCCACCCACCGCAAAAACAACAAGATAAATAGGTAAAAAGTAAGTTGCACCAAGTAGCATCTTACTTGCCCATCCAGCATCTGTTGTTAATGATGCGCCAAGGAATTCAGCAAGGCGATAGTGCCAATCTGAAGCAATGATTTGCTGTAATTCTGCACCGCTATATAACTGATTCAGCGCAGGGATAGCTTGATGACCGACATTATACATTCCCCAAAACATTGCTGGGAAAACAGCCAACCAAACTAAGATCATCATGCGTTTTAGGTCAATAGTGTCACGAACATGCCCACCATTACGCGTGACAGTACCTGGCGTATAAAATACCGTGGTCACTGCTTCATAAAGTACGTACCATTTTGCTAATTTGCCTCCAGGCTCAAAATGGTGCTCTACTTTTTCAAACAAATTTTTCAAACCCATGAGTTACCCTTCCTGCTCAATTTTGGTCAAGACTTGGCGCAGTGCTGGGCCATACTCATATTTGCTTGGGCAAACATAAGTACATAATCCCAAATCTTCTTCATCCAATTCCAAACAACCTAATGCTTGAGAACTGTCAGTATCACCTACAACTAAATCACGTAATAAATGCGTTGCCATAATGTCTAACGGCATTACACGCTCATAGTTACCAATTGGTACCATTGAACGTTCGCCACCATTCATTGTGGTTGTAAATGCAAAGCGTTTATTTTTTAAGAAGTGACCGATAGTTGTACGAGTGATAGAAAATTTATCGCTACCCGGCATACCCCAACCAAATAACTCTTTATCACGACCTTCTCGTAATACAGAAACTTGGTTATGGAAACGACCTAAATAGTGATGAGCCTCATCAGATTTCCATCCCCATAATACAGAGCCAGAAATAATGCGGTTTTCACCATCAACTAATTGATCTTTAGTTAACTCATAGAGATCAGCCCCTAAACGAGTACGCACTAAACGCGGTACTTTTACTTGAGGGCCAGCTAATGCAACAACACGTTCTGTATATAAAGAACCTGTTGTAAACAAATAACCAATCGCAATGACATCCTGATAATTTAAATGCCAAACCATTTTCTTAGCACTCACCGGCTCTAAAAAATGGATATGTGTACCGACTAATCCTGCTGGATGTGGTCCTGCAAATTGGTTATAGCTAATTTGTCCATCATTTAATTTTGTAGGTGATTTTTCACCATGACAAACATAGACTTTGCCTTCGGTTAAACGAGTTAAAACAACAAGACCATCATTAAATGCCTTCTCATTTTGCTCAATAATAACCATAGGATCTGCTGCAAGCGGATTTGTATCCATTGCAGAGACAAAAATGGCGACAGGTGTTGTACCTAAATGCGGAGTCCGGCTATAAGGGCGAGTCCTTAATGTAGTCCACATTCCCGAATCAACGAGGTTAGTTTCAACTTGTTCGCGGGTCAGGTCTGAGAGCGTTGAGCTATCATAACGGTTAAAGGTGATTTCTTCGTCGCCATCAATTTCGATAACGATAGATTGGAACACACGACGTTCGCCGCGGTTAATTGCAACGACTTTACCACAAGCTGGGCTGGTGAAAACAACACCGGCATTCTTTTTATCTTCAAAAAGAATTTGCCCTTTTTTTACATGCTCACCTTCCGAAACCATCATAGAAGGACGCATACCAACATATTCTTCACCTAGCAATGCTACGTGTCGAATCGCGGGGCCGTCTTCTATCACTTGGGCAGGCGCTCCTGCAATTGGGAGGTCGAGTCCTTTTTTAATTTTAATCATAAGATTTGCACAAGTTTATCAGTTAAACCCTAAGCTACAAATTCACCCCGAAAATGTAGCGACTCTGTAATAAAAACATCTTAAGGCATTTTTAAACCCTAAGTTATTTATCTCCGATAATTGTTACTATTTTCTCTTATTCTGCCGAACTGAATTTTATCATCTCAGCCTAAACCTGTCTGACTATTCGAGTGATTTAGCTCAAGCAAATGGGAATATTATTTTGACTGAAACGTTAACAACTCGTATAAACCGAATTAAAATATCATCTTTTTCGACGAGCGCTTAAATTTCATACGGAATATTTTGTAAAAGAAAAGAAACCATATCAGATTTTAATTTACAAATTTATTGCTTCATAGCAATCTAAGATCTACTTTATCAACAAATTTTAAGCTATTTTTCTGATAAAACCATGACCAGTCACGCAAAACAACTAATCAGTTTTTTAACATTAATGTTAATTTCCTTATTAGTTAACGCTGAAAACAATTCAAGTTTTCTAATGAAACCTGTTAAAAAAAGTACAGGGCAGCCTATCTATATTCAGATTTTCAAAGAAGAAAGCTTACTTGAACTTTATACAGAAAAATTAGATGGGCAATTAGAAAAAGTACGTACTTACCCTATTTGTAGCTATTCCGGAGGTCTTGGGCCTAAAAAGTTTCAAGGTGACTTAAAAAGCCCTGAGGGTTTTTATCAGGTTAATTTCTCACAATTAAATCCGAATAGTCGATTTTACCGAGCAATCAACCTGGGATTTCCTAATCAATATGACAAATCAAAAGGATATACAGGTGATTTTTTAATGATCCACGGGGCATGTAAATCGGTTGGTTGCTATGCAATGACTGATCCTGTGATGGATGAAATTTATCAGTATGCTGAATTGGCGCTACTAGGGGGTCAATCTACGATTAATATTCATATTTTTCCATTTAAAATGACCGCTGAAAATATGAAAAAACATCAGTATTCAAAAGATATGGATTTCTGGCAACAACTTATGCCAGCCTACCAATATGTTGAAGAACGCAAACAAATCCCATCTGTTACCGTTCAAGATGGGCGTTATTTCGTTAATAGCACGTTGACTTCACCTAATAGTGTCAATCCTATCCTTAACTTATCGCAAAATAGTGAAAGCAAATGGTTACAGAATACGCACACCACGATCAAATAAGACAAACTCGCCAGCGGGAATACGCTGCCAAGATTCATTTCCAGTCAATGGTAATGTTGAAATAACAGAAACCACATCATCTGATTGTGTGTGTTGCTGGAAATCGATTTCTACATCTTGATCAAGTAATTTCGCTTTGCCGAAAGGCGCTTTACGTGTGATCCAATGTAAATTAGTTGAACAATATGCCATTACAAACCGACCATCTGACAACAGCATATTAAAAACCCCTTTTTGCTTTAATTGAGAGGCTAAAACAGCGATAAAACGAAATACAGCAGACCAATTCGCAGGGGTTCTTTTATAGCGATTATCGAGCTGATTTAAGATCCAGCAAAATGCTTTTTCACTATCCGTCTGCCCAATGGCTCTAAAACGCCCAGTATCAAGAGATTGATAACCTTTTAGTTGACCATTATGTGCATAAGTCCAGTTTTTTCCCCATAATTCACGGGTAAAAGGATGGGTATTTTCTAAAGAGACATTACCTCGATTCGCTTGGCGAATATGAGCAATCACAGCCTCTGATTTAATAGGGTATTCTTGCACAAAGCGAGCGACTGGTGAAATTGCGCTAGCTTGAGGATCTTTAAATGTACGACATCCCAATCCTTCATAGAACGTAATTCCCCAACCATCTTTATGAGGTCCTGTCTTACCACCTCTTGGAATTAATCCACTTAGACTGAAATTAATATCTGTCGGTACATTTGCACTCATGCCTAACAACTCACACATCGCTCACTCCTTCTTGCTGATATTTCTTGCTAATTTATAGCAATATCAACAAATTATTTTTCCATTTCTTTTTCAATTAATTGGATCAGAATATGGATAACTTTAATATGAATTTCTTGAATACGATCAGCGTAACCGAAATGAGGTACACGAATTTCAATATCGGCTGTACCGTCCATTTTTCCGCCATCTTTACCTGTTAGCGTAATGACTTTCATGCCTTTTTCACGCGCAGCACTAATTGCTTTGATGATATTGCCTGAATTGCCTGAGGTTGAAATACCCAGCAGAACATCACCTTCTTTACCCACAGCTTCAACATAGCGGGAGAAGATATATTCATAGCCAAAATCATTACTTACACATGAGATATGGCTTACATCTGAAATAGCAATGGCAGGATAACCAGGGCGATTTTCGCGATAACGTCCAGTTAATTCTTCTGCAAAATGCATTGCATCACAATGAGAGCCACCATTACCGCAAGATAATACTTTACCGCCTGCTTTAAAAGAATCTGCTAATAATACTGCCGCTTTTTGAATAGCTTCAATATTTGCATCATCTTGAAGAAAACGAGAAAGTGTATCTGCTGCTTCTGTTAATTCACCACGGATAAGATCTTGGTACATAGGATTTTTACTCCAGAAAGGGTAATCGAAATTTTCTGTTTCTCAGTGTAACGGATTAAATGTCATGAAAGAAGATACTGATTATCGACAAATGCTAACTTCTCTCATTTACGAATAATTTGTGAGCTATATTGTAATTAGAATGTAAATATATTGATAAAAGTTAGTGACTGGATTAGATCTAAATAACAAACAACAGGTCTGACCTCTGATCTCTTGCTAAATACAGGAGTTTATTATGACACTACTCAGTATCGTACTTTTTATTGTTCTTATTGGTGTACTTAGTTATCGCAAATACGGTATCGCAATAAGTAGCTTCGCACTTATTGCTTATACATTAGTCATGGGTGTCGCCAATATTTGGAGTTACTGGTTACTCCTTCCCGTTGCATTGGTTTTATTACCCTTTGCTATCCCTTCTATTCGTAAAGCCTATATCTCAGTACCTGCACTTAAAGCATTTCAAAAAGTCATGCCTTCTATGTCTAAAACTGAACAAGAAGCTATTGATGCGGGTACAACATGGTGGGAAGGCGAGCTTTTCCGAGGCGCTCCCGATTGGAAACAACTTCATAATTACCCTAAACCACAGCTAACTGCGGAAGAGCAAGCTTTCCTTGATGGACCTGTCGAAGAAGTTTGTCGCATGACAAATGACTTTGAAATTACTCATGAACTAGCTGACTTACCTCCCGAAATTTGGCAATACCTTAAAGATAATCGCTTCTTTGCGATGATCATTAAAAAAGAGTACGGCGGGTTAGAATTTTCAGCCTACGCTCAATCACGCGTATTGCAAAAACTATCAGGGGTATCTGGTATTTTAGCCATCACGGTTGGTGTACCTAACTCTTTAGGTCCCGGTGAGCTATTGCAACACTACGGTACTGATGAACAGAAAAAACGTTATTTACCAGGTTTAGCTAAAGGTGATGAAATTCCTTGTTTCGCCTTAACAAGCCCTGAAGCTGGCTCTGATGCTGGCTCTATTCCTGATAGTGGTGTTGTCTGTATGGGTGAATGGCAAGGCGAGCAAGTACTTGGTCTTCGTTTAACATGGAATAAACGCTATATCACGCTTGCTCCTATCGCGACCGTATTAGGATTAGCATTTAAATTACGCGATCCTGACCATCTATTAAGTAATGATGAAAATCCAGGCATTACCTGCGCGTTAATTCCAACTGATGTCAAAGGTGTTGAAATCGGTCATCGTCATTTCCCATTGAACGTACCCTTTATGAATGGGCCGACGCGTGGTAAAGATGTTTTTGTTCCTATCGATTACATCATTGGTGGGCCAAAAATGGCTGGTCAAGGTTGGAGAATGCTGGTGGAATGTCTTTCTGTTGGTCGAGGCATTACTCTACCTTCAAACTCTACTGGTGGGTTAAAGAGTGTGGCAATGGCAACAGGTGCTTATTCTCGCATCCGTCGTCAGTTCAAAATTCCAATTGGCAAAATGGAAGGTATTGAAGAACCATTAGCACGCCTAGCTGGTAACGCCTATCTTTTAGATTCTGCAGCGACCTTAATTACTACGGGTATTATGCTGGGAGAAAAACCCGCTGTATTATCAGCTATCGTGAAATATCACTGTACTCATCGAGCGCAACGTGGCGTTATCGATGCAATGGATATCGTTGGTGGTAAAGGGATCTGCCTTGGGCCATCAAACTTTGTTGCACGTTCTTATCAAGGCTCTCCAATTGCCATCACAGTTGAAGGTGCCAATATTTTAACTCGTAGCATGATCATTTTTGGTCAAGGTGCTATTCGTTGCCATCCTTATGTATTAGATGAAATTGCAGCGGCACGAGATAATAACCTACATGATTTCGACCGCGCTTTATTTGGTCATATTGGTCATGTGGCAAGTAATACCTTACGTAGTTTATGGTTAGGTATCACTAATGGTCGATTAAGTCATTCTCCAACTAATGATGAAACCCGTCGTTATTATCAACAAATTAACCGCCTAAGTGCCAATATGGCGCTATTGTCTGATGTTTCAATGGGCGTTTTAGGTGGAAGCTTAAAACGTCGTGAACGTATTTCAGCACGTTTAGGTGACATATTAAGTCATATCTTCCTCGCTTCTGCCGCTCTTAAGCGTTATGAAGATGAAGGACGCCATACTGCGGATTTACCTCTGGTACATTGGAGCGTAAAAGAGTGTTTATACCAAGCTGAAAATGCAATTGATGAACTGCTACGCAATTTTCCAAGCCGTGTTATCGCAGGAACTATGCGTGCAATTATTTTCCCACTGGGTAAAGCTCAAAAATTACCATCAGATAAATTAGATAGCAAAGTAGCACAACTTATTCAACAACCTTCTGAAACTCGTGATCGCATTGGTAGAGGTCAGTACTTAACACCGAGCGAGCATAATCCACATGGTTTAATGGAAGAAGCACTACTGGATATCTTAGCCGCTGAGCCTATTTTTGACCGTATTTGTCGCCTTTATGAGAAGAAGTTTAGCTTTACTCAATTAGATAAATTAGCGGACAAAGCACTGGCTGATAAACGCGTAACTCAAGAAGAAGCCGATATCTTACGTAAAGCAGAACAGAGCCGCTTGCGGAGTATCAATGTTGATGAGCTTGACTTTGATGCATTGGCGGTACCTGCAAAAAAGCCGAAAGCTGACAAAGTCAAAACAGACAAAGCTGCTTAACAACAGATATAAAGGGAAATACTCCCCCTTGATAAAACACAAACACCTCATCACGGTTAGTCATGAGGTGTTTTTTTATTTTTCAATAAAGCATGTTTAATAAAAAGAATAAATTAGAGATCTAACTCCAACGCTAATAACTCTTCTATTGTTTGGCGACGACGAATTAATTGAGGAACACCCTTTGTTATCAGTACTTCAGGAATAAGTGGTCGGCTATTATAATTAGATGACATTGAAGCACCATAAGCCCCAGTATCATGAATAACTAAATAATCACCGACCTGTGCTTGAGGCAATAAACGAGGTGTGACCATTCCTCCCTCTTCTTGAGTGAAAACATCTCCAGATTCACACAAAGGACCTGCCACAATCGTCTCTTGTAATTCTGTCATTGGTTTTATTTGACCATGACTATCTAAAACTGAAATGTGATGATAACTGCCATACATTGCAGGACGCATTAAATCACTAAATCCAGCATCCACCAGCACATAATGACGGCTTCCCATTGATTTAACGGCTCTTACTTGTGAAATCAATACACCTGATTCCGCCACTAAGAAACGTCCCGGCTCGATTTCTAACTCAACAGAATGCCCTAAGTGTTGTGCAATACGATGACGTGCCTTATCCCATAAAGAAAAATAGTGATCTAAATCGACTTTTGCATCACCCTCTTGATAAGGCGTTGATAATCCGCCTCCTGCCGAAATAGCCTGAATATCAACTTGAGAGGTAAGCACTTGCTCTACCATAGCATCACAGACACTAGAAAGATGTTGATAATCAACACCAGAGCCAATATGCATATGAAAACCGACTAAAGTTAGATTGTATTGTTGGATCACCGCTAACGCTTCAGGCACATCTTCATACCAAATACCATGCTTACTGTTTTCTCCACCCGTATTGGTTTTTTGGCTATGCCCATGACCAAATCCGGGGTTAATTCTAATCCACACCGCATGCCCTTGATTGCGTTCACCTAATTGACGAAGCATATCAATAGAGCCAGCATTAACAGGAATATCTAACTCCACAACACGTTCAAGGGTTCTTTCATCCAGTAAATCAGCCGTAAAGACAATCTCACTTTTTTCTCTGCCAGCTTGATAACCCGCAACTAAAGCACGTTCAATCTCTCCTAATGACACTGAGTCCACTTTCACACCCTGTGCTTTCATTAAACGTAAGATATGAATATTGGAGCATGCTTTTTGAGCAAACCGAACCACATCAAAAGATTTAAGCTGAGCAATACGCTGAGAAATTGTATCGCCTTGATAAATCCATAATGGCGTTCCATAAGTTTGTGCTAATTGGTATTGAGCCATAGTTATTGATGTTGTCATGTTATCTACTCATAAAAGTCGCGGGTGAATAAATTCATTATTTATTAACTTAAAAGGGAATAAAAATATCAAATAAGCTACACTCTATTCATCTGTGATATAGGAATGGACAATGAAAGCTCCTTTTAATTGGCGGCATATTGAAATTTTTCATGCAGTGATGACCACTCAGAATCTGACTGAAGCCGCAGAGTTACTGAAAACATCACAACCCACTGTCAGTAGAGAGTTATCTCGTCTTGAGCATCTATTAGCATTTAAATTATTTGATAGAATAAAAGGCCGTTTACAACCCACAACTGAAGGGTTGCGCTTTTTTGAGGAAGTACAGCGTTCTTATTATGGCTTAGATAGAATAATTAACGCTGCTGAAAACATTCGCCATTTTAACCAAGCAGAATTGAATATCACCTGTTTGCCCGCATTTGCTCAATCATTGTTACCTTCAATTTGCCGACAATTTCTAGATACATATCCTGATGTTAACTTAACCATTGTTCCTCAAGAATCCCCGTTATTAGAAGAGTGGCTATCGGCTCAACATTATGATTTAGGATTGACTGAACACACACAAACACCTGCGGGCACCCAACAAGAAACTGTACTTACACTCAATGAAGTCGCTGTTTTACCCAAGTCTCACCCATTGTGTAACAAGCCATTGTTAAATCCTGCTGATTTTCAAAGTCAGCATTTTATTAGCTTGTCAGCCAATGATAGCTACCGACAATTGATTGATAGCGTTTTTATTAAAGATGGAATTACACGACAGCTAGTGATGGAAACGCAAAGTGCTGCCTCTATTTGTGCCATGGTGAGTGAAAATATCGGCATTTCAATTGTTAACCCGATTACTGCACTTGATTACTTAGATAAGCCTATTTGTCTTCGTCCTTTAAGCTTTTCAATCCCCTTTACCATCAGCTTAATTACCCCATCACATCGCCCTTCATCACAACTTGTTGCCTATTTTATTGATGTGATGAAAAAGACATTATCAGACTACCCTAAGCGACTAACCCAAGCTTTTACCCGATAAAGCAAGCCAATAAGGTGATGATGAAAACCACTCTACTAAGAAATCCAACAATACTCTGACAGCCGCAGGCATATTTTGTCGGCTCGCTAAAACTGCATAAATTCCCATCGGCAGCGCTTGATAGTCAGGCAAAACTTGTTCTAATTCACCGCTTTCAAGATAAGGTTTGGCTGAATAATAAGGTTGTAGCGATATACCTACTCCTTTTAATGTAGCTTGCAATAAAACAACCGATTCATTTGCACTTAAATTACCGCCAACAGGCACTGAATAACGTTCATCACCTAAATTAAATTCCCACAAACTACGCCCAAAAAATCGATAAGTTAAACATTGATGCTGAGCAAGTTCATCTGGCGTTTGAGGTATGCCTTTTTTTGCTAAGTAATCTTTATGCGCACACACCACCGAAAGGCATGTTGCTAGCGAGCGTGCGATTAAATTAGGTTCAAGGTGATTTGTAATACGCAATGCAATATCAATACGTTCTTCCACCAAATTCACGGTTTGATTGGTAATTTGTAAATCAACCGCAATTAAAGGATAACGTTGCATAAACTCGCATATCGCTACTGACAAAATACTATTTGCTAATGATTGTGAACTGGTAATACGAACAAGCCCACTGATTTGATGACGTTCTTTCGGAATATTGGCAGGAATACGTTCAGCCATTTCTAATAGCTGTAAACTCTGTTCATATACCATTTCACCTACTGATGTTAGGCTTTGTTTGCGTGTCGTTCTGTGCAATAAACGCACCCCTGCCCACTCTTCCATTTCATTTAAATATCGCGTCACCATCGCTCTAGACATACCTAGATAATCAGCAGCTTTTATCATGCTTCCCTGCTTCACAATGGTGACAAACACTTCTGATGCTTTTATTTTATCCATTTCATTTGCTCGATTTACGCAACAATCAATTGCCTAAAATAGGGTTTTTCTCTTGTTTTATGCAACATATTATAGTCAGCAACAACATTATGGAGAAAACAAAAGATGAAAAAATTACTTCCTTTAACACTTGCAACTACCGCCTTCTTCGCAACATCAGCGCTAGCAACTGATTTAACATTAGATATTTATAACCCAGGAGAAGCGAGTGTTTTCCCAGTTTCTTCTGAAATTATTTATGGCGATAAAGATGCTGTATTAATTGATGCACAATTTCAAAAAAATGATGCACAAGCGTTGGTTGACAAAATAAAAGCCTCTGGAAAAAACCTGACTTATATCTATATCAGCCATTCTGATCCTGATTTTTATTTTGGGTTAGATGTCATTACTAAGGCATTTCCAAATGCCAAAGTCATTGCTACAGCACCCACCATTAAAGCCATTAACGAAACCCAAGCAGGAAAACTTGCCTACTGGGGGCCTGTACTTAAAGAAAATGCCCCTCAGAAAATTATCATTCCTGAAGTACTAAAAGGTGATAGTTTTTCTCTAGAAGGTGAAACTATTTCAGTCAAAGGTTTAGACGGACTATCTCCAGATAGAACATACCTGTATGTTCCAAAACTTAATGCAGTGATGGGTGGTGTTTTAGTTTCTGAAAATATTCATGTTTGGTTAGCAGATACACAAACCGTGGCAGAACGCCAACATTGGGTTAGCGCGTTACAGCAAATAAAATCACTATCTCCAAAAACTGTTATTCCTGGTCACTATTTACCAAAAGCAACATATGATCTACAAGCAGTTGACTTTACAATGAATTACCTGATTGAAGCTGAGAAAAATCTTGAAAAGACGAAAAATTCAGATGAATTTATTGCAGCGATGGAAAAAAATCATCAGAATTTAGCAGATAAATCAAGTTTAGAGCTTAGTGCAAAAGTACTAAAAGGAGAGATGCAGTGGCCTCAGTAACAAGCAATACAGGTAATACCCAAGGTACTAAAATATTGCACTATGTTTATGATCCTCTTTGTGGTTGGTGCTACGGTATTGCGCCCCTGATTGAAGCAGTAAGCAATGCATTTCCAAATTCCATTAAGTTACATGGTGGTGGATTGTTTACACCCGCAAGAGCAGTAACGGGTGGTCAATCATGGAAAGAGCATGTTACGCCAATTGATGAGCGTATTAGCCAATTATCAGGTCAAGTTTTTAGTCGCGCATACCATGACGCTCTTGGTAACACTGAAATGGTATTAAATTCACTGTTACCTATTTCAGCGATCCTTGTTGCTGAAAAAATGGGAAACCGTGGTGTTTATTTACTAAAAGCACTGCAAGAGGCCTATTACCTTGATGGCTTAAATATCAGTGACAAAGATACATTGCTATTTATTGTGAAAAAACTTGGCTTTGATGTTGAACAATTTGCGTCCTTACTGTCCGAAATTGGCGAAACTCAAATTCAACAGCACTTAAGCCAAACACAACAATTAATGAACCAAGTAAATGGTCGAGGTTTTCCGACTTTATTTATTGAAGATAACCAAGGTTATCGCCTGATATCGGTTGAAAAATATTTAGGTGATACAAAACGTTGGCAGCAATTTATAAAAGAAAACCTATAATCTTCTTTTCAGTGTGCGGATTAATTTCCGCACACTGCCTTTTTTATTTCCATTCTTATTATTCTTACTATTTTGTATTTTTGCTATAACTCATAAAAAATCATTCAAATCAATTAATTAAAGAGATTATAAGACGAAAAATAGCAACCTAATACCATTAATGTTGAAAATGAAAGACAAGAGCCAAATGCCACTTTTTTTATGTGATCTTTTATTGTGATTAATACTGTAAAATACACACCTAATCCTAAAAAAGAGCCAAGCAAAAGAATATAGGGTAATTTTTCAAATCCACACCATGCACCAATAGCACCAAATAATTTCACATCGCCAAAACCTAAAATACATTTTTGGCAGATAAAATATCCCCATAAATAGATGCTATAAAAAAACCCCGTACCACCTAGAAAACCATAAAAAGCATATTCAAAAGACACTAATCCATATGTAGTGTAATTACACAACAACCCTAAAAATATTAGCCAATAAGTTAGCGTATTAGGCAAAAGAAAATAGTCAGCATCAAAGAAAGAGAGTATTAACAAATAAAAGCTTAGTACAGAAAGTATTATCAATAAAGAAAACGAATAAATTGAAAAAGACCAATATAAACAAATAATAAGGTAGCTTATGACAAGTTGTTTACGACGGGTTTTAGGTAACAAAAATAAGAGAGAAAAAGGCAGACAAAACTTAATAAAAATAAGAAAGTCATTCAAAAAAGAGAGCAAAGGTGTTTTTATAAAACAACAACGGCTTAATGGCATAAATATCTACTCCTTAGATACCTCGTTATCCTTGTTAAACGACTGTATAAGAGTATCCATTTAATACCGAGAATTTTCTTTCTAATTACAATGAAAACATGAAATTTTGCGACAAAACACGCAATAAGATCCACGCTATAATAACGACAAAAGCAAAGTGATAACTTGCATGCCATAATGTCATGCGTATGATGCATATCACATATTTTATTTATCACGGTTAACCATCTTTTACGTAAGGGTTTCACGTTATGCGTATTCCTCGCATTTATCATCCAGAACCACTCACAGCAGGTACTCAAACAGCATTAGATGAAGAAGCATCTAATCATGTTGGGCGTGTATTAAGAATGTCTACTGGGCAAAAACTGGCACTGTTTGATGGTTCAAATCAGGTATTTGATGCTGAAATCATAGAAAGCACAAAAAAGTCAGTCACTGTGCAAATTAATGAAGGCATTGTTGATGATAAAGAATCCCCTCTCGACCTCCATTTAGGGCAAGTGCTTTCACGAGGCGAGAAAATGGAATTTACGATCCAAAAATCAGTTGAGTTAGGTGTTAATACGATCACTCCACTGATCTCAGAACGCTGTGGTGTTAAACTTGACCCTAGCCGTTTAGAGAAAAAACATCAGCAATGGCAAAAAATTATTATCTCGGCATGTGAGCAATGTGGTAGAAATAGCATCCCACAATTAATGCCGGTGATGTCATTAGAAGAATGGTGCGCTCAAAATGATGATAGTTTAAAACTCAATCTACATCCTAGGGCTAACCAAAGTATTAATACCTTACCCTTACCTGTTAAAAAAGTGCGTTTATTGATTGGCCCTGAAGGTGGGCTTTCCCCTGAAGAAATCGCCATGACAGCAGAACACCATTTTACTGATATTTTATTAGGTCCTCGTGTATTAAGAACTGAAACAACAGCACTCACCGCAATCACCGCTTTGCAGGTTCGGTTCGGCGATCTGGGATAAAGGAGAAGTAATGATTAAATTAGGTATTGTGATGGACCCTATTTCATCCATCAAAATCAAAAAAGACACCAGCTTTGCGATGCTATTAGAAGCACAACGCCGTGGCTGGGAAATTCATTATATGGAGATGAACGATCTTTACCTACACCAAGGTGAAGCACGCGCTCACACTCGTTTACTCAGCGTAGAAGAAAACCCAGAAAAATGGTTTGAATTTGGCCAAGAGCAGGATATTGCTTTAGGTGAACTAGATACCATTTTAATGCGTAAAGATCCGCCTTTTGATACCGAATTTATCTACGCAACCTATATTTTAGAACGCGCTGAAGATATGGGAACACTCATCGTTAATAAACCACAAAGCTTACGTGACTGTAATGAAAAGCTCTTTACTGCATGGTTCCCAACATTAACACCAGACACATTAGTCACTCGTGAAGCTAAGCATTTACGTGCTTTCCATGAAAAACACGGTGATGTTATTTTCAAGCCACTCGATGGTATGGGGGGAGCATCAATCTTCCGCTTGAAAAAAGATGATCCAAACGTAGGTGTTATTATTGAAACATTGACAGAACATGGTCACCGTTTCTGTATGGCACAAAATTTCTTACCTGAAATTGTTAACGGCGACAAACGTATTCTTGTTGTTGATGGCGAACCAGTGCCTTATTGCTTAGCTCGAATTCCTGCAAAAGGTGAAACGCGAGGCAACTTAGCTGCTGGTGGCCGTGGAGAAGCCCGCCCATTAACAGAAAGTGATTGGGCAATTGCGCGCCAAGTCGCACCTATTCTTAAACAAAAAGGGCTTATTTTTGTTGGATTAGATGTTATTGGCGATCGTTTAACTGAGATTAACGTGACAAGCCCTACCTGCGCCCGTGAAATTGAAGCTGCTTATCCTGATGTTTCTATTACAGGCATGTTAATGGATGCCATTGAAGTACGCTTAAACAAGAAAAACTAACTTTTAAACACAAAGATTAACGGGTTTAAAAGCATGAACCTAGCCCCCATATATGAATCAATAAATGGTATACATTAAGAAAAACAATGTATAAAGGGCTAGGTTTTTTAATAAAAATGATCAGGGAACAGTACGACTATTATGAATTTACTTAACCATTTTCTTATTGCTATGCCTTCATTAAGCGATCCGTTATTTGAACGCTCGGTCGTCTATGTTTGCGAACATAATGAAAACGGTGCGATGGGCTTAATTATTAATAAACCTATCGAAGACATCTCTGTGGAAGGTGTATTAGATCAACTGGAAATTTTTTCGACTGATAGAGACGAAGCGATTAGCTTACAAAAACCTGTGATGTCAGGAGGCCCAGTTGCAGAAGAACATGGTTTTATCTTGCATACTCCAGTTTCAGGTTTTAGCTCTAGCATTAAAATTAGTGACAGCACAATGATCACAACATCCAAAGATGTATTAGAAACCTTAGGCACAGCAAGACAACCAGAAAAAACATTAGTCTCTCTAGGTTATTCCAGTTGGGAACAAGGCCAATTAGAGAAAGAAATCTTAGAAAATAGCTGGCTAACAGTTGAAGCCTCGCCTCAAATTATTTTCGATACACCTATTGCTGAACGTTGGCATAAAGCCGCTGAATTAATTGGGATTAATATCCACACCATTTCACCAATAGCGGGTCATGCATAATGTCAAACAGAACGGTAATGGGCTTTGATTTCGGTACTAAAAGCATTGGTGCCGCCATCGGTCAAGAAGTTACAGGAACCGCAAGACCATTAGCCTCATTTAAAGCAAAAGATGGCATTCCTGATTGGACTCTAATCGAAAAAATCATAAAAGAGTGGCAACCTGATTTAGTGGTTGTCGGCTTACCTCTTAATATGGATGGCACCGAACAGTTAGTCACAACTCAAGCTAAAAAGTTTGCTAATCGCCTTCATGGTCGATTTGGTGTACAAATTGCATTGCATGATGAACGCCTTAGCACCGTAGAAGCTCGCGCTCATCTTTTTGAACGTGGTGGTTACCGTTCCTTAGATAAAGGCAGTGTAGATGCAGCATCTGCCGTTATTATTCTTGAAAGCTGGTTTGAACAGCAGTTTTAAAACATAAGTTCCACCTTGTGACACCACTTATTTTTACTTATAAGTTATCACTCCGCTTGAATTAAACCTTCATGTTGGCGTTGCTGCCGACTTAACATGAAGGTTTGCATTCCGTATTCGCTACCTGTTTGCATTAATGTTGTCACTTGGTGGTATTTGCCTTCTCTTATAAGATGCGAAATACCCTGCGTAACCTGCATTATTTCAAATAATGCCACACGCCCACCTTCAGTTGAAGGCACTAACTCTTGTGAAATTATCGCCTTTAAACTGCACGCTAATTGTGATGAAACCCATTGACGTTCATTACCTGTAAAGACATTAGTTACGCGCTCAAGCGTTTGTACTGCTCCTTGAGTATGCAATGTTGCCAGCACTAAATGCCCTGTTTCTGCCGCCGTTAATGCCAACTGAATACTTTGTGCATCTCTTAATTCACCCAACATAATGACATCCGGATCTTGGCGTAGAGCGCTCTTTATTGCATTTGCTGTATGTTGAACATCTCGCCCTATTTCCCTTTGCTGTACAATGCTTTGCTTATTACTATGCATAAATTCAATAGGATCTTCTAATGTCAAAATATGCTGACGTTGATATTGATTTAAATGATTGATCATTGCAGCTAATGTCGATGATTTCCCACTTCCGGTTGCGCCAGTCACTAAAATAAGCCCATGAGAATAATTATCTAATAATGTTGAAACCGACTTGGGTACTCGAAGTTTATCTAAAGAAGGAATTTGTGTTTCAATGATCCTTAATACGGCGGAAACACCTTTTTGTTGACGAAATAAATTAACACGAAGTCGTTGCCCACAAGACAGCGTAAGTGCCATATCAACCTGCCCTTCATGCTCAAAAATTTGCTTTTGAGCATCACTCAAAAAAGGCAGGAGCCACGTGAGTAGACTATCAGAAGTGATAGGTTTACATTGATTTTGTTGATAAAGTATCCCATTGATCCGCAATCGAGGTACATCACCACAACAAAGGTGCAGATCCGAAGCGTTATGCTTTACACTATATGCAATTAAATTTTCCATTTTCATCTTATTATCTCCTGAGTTGCCATGAATACTATTAAACAGAATCTCGTCAATGTCAGGTCTCACATTGACACAGCAGCGCAGAAATGCGGCCGTTCTTCAGAAGAAATAACACTACTTGCAGTGAGTAAAACAAAACCTGCGAGTGACATCGAAAAAGCAATAGCATGTGGACAAACTGAATTTGGTGAAAACTATGTCCAAGAAGGTGTTGATAAAATCCATTATTTTGCTAATAACAACAGCTTAGTTTGGCACTTTATCGGTCCTTTACAGTCAAATAAAACACGCCTTGTTGCTGAGAATTTCGATTGGTGCCATACCATTGATAGATTAAAAATTGCGCAAAGATTAAGTGACCAACGTCCTGACACATTGCCACCATTAAATGTGCTTATTCAAATCAATATCAGTGATGAAAATAGTAAATCAGGTATTAATCTGACAGAGCTTGATGGGTTAGCAGCGCAAATTTCTATTCTTTCAGGTATTAAATTACGTGGATTAATGGCGATCCCAGCACCTGAAAGTGAGTATGACAAACAAGTTGAAGTGTTAAAAAAAATGCATCTCGCATTTAAGCAATTACAATCTCAATATCCCAATATAGATACGTTATCTATGGGAATGACGAGTGATATGGAAGCGGCGATTGCTTGTGGTTCAACGCTCGTTCGTATTGGTACAGCAATTTTTGGCGCAAGAGATTACGCGACTAAGTAGAAATAGAGGTTTATATGGAACATCGTAACATCGCTTTTATTGGCGCTGGGAATATGGCTCATGCCATTATTGCAGGGTTGGTTCAAGGTGGATATCCAGCACATAAGATAACCGTCAGCTCACCTTCTGCCGTTCGCCGTGAACCTTTAGAAAAAGAGTTCGGCATTCATAGTACTAATGACAATATTGATGCCGTTCAAAAAGCGGATGTCATTGTGCTGGCAGTCAAACCACAAATGATGGAAGAAGTTTGTAAGCCCTTACAAAATATCGCAATGAGTAAAAAGTTGGTCCTTACTATCGCTGCTGGCATTCCTGCTACACGTTATAACGACTATTTTGCGACTCAATTACAGCTTGTTCGCATTATGCCAAATACTCCGGCATTAGTAGGTAAAGGCTTAAGTGGTATGTTTGCGCACAATTCACTTTCATCTCAAGATAAACAGTTTGCCGACGAATTAATGAAAAGTGTCGGAACAACTGTTTGGGTAGAGCAAGAATCTGCCATCAATGATATTATCGCCGTTGCTGGTAGTGCACCCGCTTATTTCTTCTTGTTTATGGAATCCATGCAACAAGAAGCTGAACGTTTAGGTTTTTCACCTGAAGTAGCAAGAGCTATTGTGCAACAAGCCGCAAGTGGTTCTACCGCTTTAGCTGAGAAACAACATATGTTGCCTTTCTCAACTTTACGTGAGCAAGTAACATCAAAAGGTGGAACGACAGCGGCTGCACTTATGCAGTTTTATGAAGGAAAATTACCTGAAAACGTCGCTTCTGCCATGCAAGCTGCAATTAAACGTGCGCAAGAAATGGAAAAACAATTTTAATTTCATCAGGGCCAACTAATGAATTTTTTAAATTTCGTCATTCTGACTCTTCTTCAACTCTACACATCCGTACTTCTATTACGTGTTTGGATGCAATGTGTCAGAGCTGATTTTTATAATCCTTTTTCACAATTTATCGTCAAAATCACACAGCCAATTGTTCGTCCATTAAGAAGTGTTATTCCTTCTATTGGTCCTATTGATACCGCTTCAGTCTTATTAGCCTATATCCTCATTCTGCTTGGTATTATTATTCCATCTTACTTATCAGGGACATCTATTCCTTTCTCTTTAATGTTCCCATTTGCCTTTATTGAACTGCTCACAGCAGCCGGTAAGATGATTTTCTGGTTGATCATTATCCGCGCAATTCTTAGCTGGGTAAGCCAAGGTCGTAACCCAATTGATCATCTTTTATATCAATTAACAGAACCTTTAATGGCGCCAATTCGTCGTGTAATTCCGGCAATGGGCGGTTTAGATTTCTCTGCAATGATTGTTATTCTTGTACTTTACGCTCTGAATTATCTACGAGTAGACGTTTTACAATGGCTACTTAGCGTAACCCTTTACTAAGAGGATAACACTCATGCAAAAAGTCGTTCTCGCAACAGGAAATCCGGGGAAGGTCAAAGAGCTAGCCTCTTTGCTTTCTGATTTTGGTTTAGATATTGTTGCTCAAACAGAGCTTGGTGTTGATTCTGTTGAAGAAACAGGCTTAACCTTTGTTGAAAATGCGCTAATTAAGGCGCGTCATGCCGCAAAAGTGACAGGTTTACCTGCCATTGCCGATGACTCAGGTATTTCAGTTGATGCATTAGGTGGCGCGCCAGGGATTTACTCCGCACGCTATGCGGGTGTTGATGCAAGCGATCAGCAAAATCTGGATAAATTGCTTGATGCAATGAAAGATGTACCTGCTGAAAAACGCCAAGCTCAATTTAACTGTGTATTGGTTTATATGCGCCATGAAAACGATCCAACTCCGCTGATTTTCCACGGTATTTGGCACGGTATATTAAGCACAGAAATGCACGGTGAAAGTGGATTTGGCTACGATCCTATTTTCTTTGTTCCTGAATTAAATTGTACTGCTGCACAATTAACTAAAGAGCAAAAGAATCAGCATTCACACCGCGGTAAAGCACTTAAATTAATGTTGGATGCCCTTAAGAATGCTTAAGTTGCCCCCATTAAGTTTGTATATTCATATTCCTTGGTGTGTACAAAAATGTCCTTATTGTGATTTCAACTCACACACCTTAAAAGGAGAAGTACCACATCAGGAATATGTGCAACATTTACTCAATGATTTAGATGCCGATCTTATTCACGTTGGCTCCCGTGAAGTACAAACAATATTTATTGGTGGCGGTACACCTAGTTTATTAAGCGCTGAGTCAATGGCTGATTTACTCTATGGTGTGAAAGAGCGTATTGCTGTTAGCCCTAATGCAGAAATTACTATGGAAGCAAATCCAGGAACCGTAGAAGCTGAACGTTTTTCTGGATTCCAGCGTGCGGGTGTCAATCGTATTTCTATTGGTGTGCAAAGTTTTGGTAACGATAAGCTTATTCGCCTAGGGCGTATTCATGATGCTGATGAAGCTAAAAATGCGGCTCGTTTAGCCAAAGAATTAGGCTTACGTAGCTTTAATTTAGATTTAATGCATGGGTTGCCAGACCAATCATTATCTCAAGCGCTTTCAGATTTACAGCAAGCAATAGAGTTATCTCCACCACATTTATCTTGGTATCAATTAACCATTGAACCCAATACACAATTTGGCTCTCGTCCACCTAAATTACCTGATGACGATATGCTGTGGGATATTTTCTCACAAGGCGATAAATTACTGACAGCCGCAGGTTATCAACAATATGAAACATCGGCATATTGTAAACCGGGCTTTCAGTGTGAGCACAACTTAAACTATTGGCGTTTTGGTGATTATTTAGGTATCGGTTGTGGCGCTCATGGAAAAATAAGCTTTGAAGATGGTCGCATAATGCGAACAGTCAAAACCAAGCACCCTAAAGGTTTTATGGAGGGGCGTTATCTCCACCAGCAAAATTTTGTTGATAATGATGACCGTCCATTTGAATTTTTTATGAACCGTTTTCGTCTATTAGAAGCATTTCCAAGACAAGATTTCAGTGATTACACGGGGCTTTCTGAAGAAGTGATTCGCCATCAAATAGATGAAGCATTGTCATTAGGTTATATCAGTGAAACTGACTCTCACTGGCAAATAACCCCTCACGGCAAGCTATTTTTAAATTCATTACTTGAGCTATTTCTTTAATATTGCTGATTTCAAATAGCTAATTTAAAAACGCCCATACTGTTATTGAACTGAGATCAGTTCATTCATAATATGGGCATTTTTTATTTATGATAAAGCGGCTTAAACGATTATAGAAATCTTAAAGTGCGCTTTCTACCGCTTCAATCTGCTTAGTTAAGCTATCTAATCCCCCTCCAGAGAGATACCAAAGATCTGCTTGCAGATAAACAATATCGCCATTTTTATAAGCCGATGTTGTTTTCACTTCATTATTTTCAAAGGTGGCTTTCTCTAATTTACCTGCGCCAATTGCTTCGCTACGATCAACAATTAAAATAACATCAGGATTCGCTTTTGCGATCATTTCAGAGGTAACAACACGACGTTTACCTTTATCTTCTTCAGCAACCGGCGGTAATTCAGCACGCTTCGCTTTAACGACATCATAAACAACGCTTTGATTATTAGGCATTAAATTGCCATCATTATGCATTAGAACTAATACTTTTTTATCAGATCCAGCCGCTTTTTTCTGAGCTTGCTCAATAACTGTATTTAACTTAGTAAGTTGCTCTTGAGTCGCTTGCTGTTTATCAAATAATTCACCTAATAATTTGATGTTTGACTCAACAGAATTGAGATAATTAGCACTATTAGTCCCTAAATTAACAGTAGGTGCAATTTTCGCTAAAGCCTCATAAGACGCACCTTGACGACCTGTAATAATAATTAAGTCAGGTTTAATCTCTGCTAATTTTTCTAAGTCAGGCGACTTCATACCTCCGACATTAGCAACGTTACTTGCAATACTTCCTTTAATATAAGCAGGTGCATTACCTAACGGCAACCCTACCACTTTATCGGCTAAACCTAACTGAACTAAAGAATCATATAAACCAAAATCAAATAGAACAACTTTTGAAGGGTTCTTAGTGACCGACGTTTCACCTAACAGATGCTTAATCACCATTTTGTCATTCTGTTGACTAATAATTTGGTTAGGTTGATATTCAATTGGCGTTTTACTTAACGCTGAGAAACTCGTTACAGAAAGGATAGATGCGATAACTAAAGGAAGGATCTTCTTCATTAATTTTGCCCTGTTTAAGTGGAATACTCAAACAGGGCATTCTAAACAGCTCTCCCCACAAGTCAATTGAACAAGAATGATTTTCATTATTATTTTCAATTATTGTGAGTTTGCTATTTGTAAAGCTCATTAATTATCTGGTTAATAACCTAATCATTAGAGAGGCAGAGCAGCTACTTCTTTAATGCATTAATTAATTCAACACGTTGATTTTCCATCTGTGTGATTTTGCTACAAGCTTGCTGACCAAATTGAGTAAACGCGGCTTCTTGCTGCTTCCACTCCTGATCTATAATCTTTTGGAAACCATCTAAGCTTCCTAATAATCCGCCTAAGGCTTTTTTACTGTCGCCACCAGCAGCGGCTAATAACTGTTTTTTCCCCAATTCATTAATACTGTCTTGCAACATACCACCTAGGCTGCTTTCTACGATTTCACGACCTTTGGTTTCAACTTCTTTAATGGCTTGAGAATGAAACGTAATGTTATTCGGCTCTATGCTGACCACTCTATCCATTTGCTGATTAAGATCTTTCTCTAATCGACTTAACCTATTGAGGATATTACTTTCTTTACCAAAAGCTTCAATCACGACTTTATCAAGCACTTTGCGAGAATCTTGCAGTTTTACCCCTGTTTCAGTTCTTAACCAAGGTACGTCTCGTCTTACTGTTGCTTGATATTTTTTGGCTAATTCTTGTTGTTGAGGTGTCAGTGTGGCACTTTTTTCATTTTGAAATAATGTGCCATCAGGATAAATAACCATTAAACCATGTGAACCAGCAACTTCAACAAATTCAGAGGTGATGCGTAAATCATCTTTTGGCATTACAGCGCAATCAAAACTGGGTGATGCATTTGCTGTACCCGCAACAAAAAACAGTGTGACAGCAATATTTCTTAAATTCATAACAACTCTCCTGAAAACACACCTAAAAAATGGAACGCCCTACTTTGTTTGCTAATAATTCAAGTGCTGCACAACCTGCTAATGAGTTACCTGATTTATCCAGCTCTGGTGACCAAACAGCAACCGTAAAAGCATCAGGAACAACGGCAATAATGCCACCACCGACGCCAGATTTTCCGGGAATACCAATACGAAATGCAAATTCACCTGCACCATCATACATGCCACAAGTTAACATTAACGCATTTATTTGTCGGGTTTGTCTTGGCGTAATAATCTGATTTTTATTACCCACACACGTACCTTGATTAGCTAAATAGCTAAAACATCGTGCTAATTCAGTGCAACTCATTTCTATTGAGCAATAGTGAAAATAAGTTTCAAGCACCGTAATAACATCATTCTCAAAATTACCAAAAGACTTCATCAAATAAGCGATTGATGCATTACGACTAAGATGCTCCATCTCTGATTTTGCAACCACGGAGTTATAACCAATGTCAGGAGTATCAGTAAGAAAACGGATCACTTCTAACATTCTTTGCTTAGGCGCACTCAGTCGAGATTGCAACATGTCAGTGATAACAATGGCTCCAGCATTAATAAAAGGATTGCGTGGTATTCCTTTTTCCATTTCTAGCTGTATCAAGGAATTAAAAGGCAGCCCTGATGGCTCTTTTCCTACACGTTGCCAAATTTCATTTTCTTCATAACGTGTTAAAGCAAGCGTTAAGCTAAGTACTTTAGAAATAGATTGAATCGAAAAACGCTTATCTGCCATACCTGATTGATAAAGTTCACCATCAACCGTATAAACAGCCATAGCAAGCTGTTCTGGAGGTATTTGAGCCAATGCGGGAATATAATCCGCGACTTTTCCTTGCCCAATTAATGGGTGAATTTGTTGCAAAATATCTGACAGTAATGCGTTAGATAACGTTGTAGTCACAGTCCCTTCCCCAGACAGACAAGGGCATCCTTTTGGATGCCCTTGTAATCATTTGCTAAATGTATAACTTTCTATCAATCCCACCAAACATCAAATAGTTCAGAGGTCTGTACATCTTGCATTTTGCTTTCTTTGAGGAAGTTTTCGACTAATTGGCGATGCTCTTCTGTACATTTACCAATTTGTTGTAAGCAGATTAAACCTTCCCAGCTCAGGTAACCACTTGCATCAAATGCCAGCCCGTTTGGCTCAATAACTTTGAGGATCAGTTCATCAACAAAGCGATCTACTTCCTCAATTGGGGTATTTTCTGGGAAAGTCCATTTAACTGAAAAACCTAATTCCTGAAATTCATCGATACGCATTTTTTTGCGTAAGCGGCGACTACGTTGTTTAGCCATTATTTTACCCTCTTAAACATAAGATCCCAGACTCCATGCCCTAAACGATGACCGCGTTTTTCAAACTTAGTCACAGGTCGTGTTTCTGGTCGTGGTACATAATCCTGAGTTTCTGACAAATTCTGATAACCTTCAACACTTGTCATCACTTCAAGCATATGTTCTGCATATGGTTCCCAATCTGTCGCCATATGAAAAACACCGTCTAACGTTAATTTTTTTAAAATTAATTCTGCAAAAGGCACTTGAACAATACGGCGTTTATTATGACGCGCTTTGTGCCATGGATCAGGAAAGAATAGCTGAACCATTTTTAAACTATTATCTGGGATCATATGATTGAGCACTTCAATCGCATCATGACACATGACTCTCAGATTACTTAATTGTTCTTCTTCCGCATTTGCAAGACAAGCACCAACACCCGGTGCATGTACTTCAATACCGAAATAATTATTTTCTGGTGTATTTTTTGCCATAGTCACGAGCGATGCGCCCATGCCGAAGCCAATTTCTAAAATTACAGGCGCTTCGCGTCCAAAAACCTGACTGAAGTCGATGGGTTCCGGCTGATACTCAATACCAAAGACAGGCCACTGTGTTTCTAATGCTTGCTCTTGACGAGGTGTTAAACGACCTTGTCTACGAACAAAACTACGAACGCGTCGTAAAGCACGCCCTTCTTCATTGAATTCCGGAGAAATTACATTCTTGATCATGTCTAATACTGTCAGTCGTTAGGCCAATTATTTACTTAAAATCGTTATAATGTCGCTATAGTGCAACTTAACCGACATTATCCAAAGATCACTAAGTTTAGCAAGAGTCACTCACAGAAGCATCACTCTATAAGATAAATATTAAGAGTGTTTACAGTTTATTCTCTCTGTGGTGCAATCTTACCTTAATCAGAACATGAGTTAATAAAATAAAACATGATGGAAGCTCCGCAATTTTCGCAAGTCGTACTCAGTTGGTATCACAAGTATGGGCGTAAAACGCTCCCTTGGCAGCAAGAAAAAACGCCTTATCACGTATGGTTATCTGAGGTAATGCTGCAACAAACCCAAGTTGCCACTGTTATTCCTTATTTTGAGCGTTTTATTACACGTTTTCCTGATGTCAGCGCATTAGCTAAAGCGCCACTTGATGAAGTGCTTCATTTATGGACAGGGCTTGGTTATTACGCAAGAGCCAGAAACCTACATAAGGCCGCACAACACATTGTAGATAAACATCAAGGGCAATTTCCTGATACCTTTGAGGACGTTTGTGCCTTACCCGGCGTTGGACGTTCAACCGCTGGTGCTATTTTATCGTTATCACTGAAAAAACCTTACCCAATTCTTGATGGTAATGTGAAACGTGTTTTAGCACGCTGCTATGCTGTCGAAGGCTGGCCGGGTAAAAAAGAGGTTGAAAATAAATTGTGGGAGATCAGCGAAAACGTCACCCCAACTGAAGGTGTAGAGTATTTTAATCAGGCAATGATGGATTTAGGTGCAATGGTTTGCACAAGAAGTAAGCCTAAATGTGAATTATGCCCATTAAATACTGGCTGTATCGCTTATGCTCAAAACAATTGGTCTGATTATCCTGGGAAAAAACCGAAAAAAGTTATTCCAGAAAAAACAACTTATTTTCTTATTTTACAATATGATAATCTTGTTTGGTTAGATAAAAGGCCACCAGCAGGAATATGGGGTGGGTTATTTGCCTTTCCTCAATTTGAAACAAAAGCATTTTTAGAACAGTGGTTAAATGAGCATGGACTCGATAATAATGAATCAGAACAACTGATTTCATTTAGACATACTTTTAGCCACTTTCATTTAGATATTGTGCCAATTTGCGTAAAACTCTCAGCGTTTACCTCTATGATGGAGGAGCAAAAAGGACTTTGGTATAACTTACAGACTCCTGCAACCGTAGGGTTAGCAGCACCTGTAGAGAATTTACTTAGACAATTAGCCTAAGCTAATACCTGCGATATTGAGGATTTATTATGAGCAGAACTATTTTTTGTACTTTCCTTAACAAAGAAGCTGATGGACTTGATTTTCAGTTGTACCCAGGAGAAATTGGAAAGCGCATTTTCAATGAGATCTCAAAAGAAGCATGGGCACAATGGATGACCAAACAAACCATGCTTATCAATGAGAAAAAACTTAACACCATGAATCCTGATGATCGCAAACTATTAGAACAAGAAATGGTGCGTTTTTTATTCGAAGGTCATGATGTTCATATTGACGGCTACACACCTCCTGAAAAATAATATTCACTTTTCCAGAGCCTTTAAGGCTCTGGTATTTTATTCACCATAGCGATGCAATTGACCATGAAAAAAATCCTTCTCTTGCTAATTATCGCCCCTCTACTCATTTCATGTAGTAGCCAACCATCAAAAACATTTGAACCCGATTACGCAAAGGACACCAATGCGTTCGATATTCTTATGGGGCAATTTGCCAATAATATCGAAATGATTTGGGGTATGAAGGAAGTATTAATCGCAGGCCCTAAAGATTACGTAAAATATACCAATGCTTATAAAACACGTAGCCATATTAATTTTGAAGCAGGTACCATTACGATAGAAACTTTAGGTGATGATGCACCTCAATTCCAATTGCATAAGGCGATAGTCACAACGTTATTAATGGGGGAAGATCCGGGTTCTATTGACCTCTACTCTGACGTTAATAATATTCCTCACAGCACTGAACCGTTTTTATCTGGACAGGTTCTTGATAATACGGGACAACCTATACGCTGGGAATGGCGAGCCAATAAGTTTGCAGATTATCTGATTGCCAATAAATTACAAAAACGCCAATCTGGTATAAATACAATTTGGTATGTCACCATTAACCTTGTTCCTAATCACCTTGATAAGCGTGCTCATAAATATTTACCGTTAGTTCAACAAGCAGCGGCTAAATATGGGGTTGAACCATCACTGATCTTGGCAATTATGCAAATTGAATCCAGTTTTAACCCATATGCCGTGAGTAGTTCTGATGCTCTAGGTTTAATGCAGATCATGCCAGCAACTGCAGGGCGGGATGTATTCAGGATGCAAGGGAAATCAGGGCAACCAAGTCGTAGCTACTTATTTGATCCTGCTAATAATATCGATGCAGGTGCAGCTTATATCTCAATACTGCAAAATAGTTATCTTGGAGATATCAAAGATCCTGTTTCGCGCCGTTATGCTGTTATACAGGCTTACAACGGTGGTGCAGGTAGTGTGTTACGGATATTCCATAACGATAAGAAACAAGCGGCAGCCCTGATTAACAACTTAGAACCAACGCAGGTGTATTCCACATTACGTAATAAGCACCCTGCCGACCAATCTCGTCGTTATCTAGAGAAAGTCAGCACAGCTCAACGCAACTATCGTTAGTTGTTACTTAATCTAAAAAACAAAGCTTCCTCAATGAATTTGGGGAAGCTTTTTTGTTATTGAGACTTAATAAACCGTTTTATCGTCATGTATTTTTTGAATATTGCAAAAGCCTTTAGCTTGATTTTTACGCTTCCTTCGCGATAAATAGCGTTTTATTAACCAATAAGTTTAAAAAAACAGCAATCGAGCAGTTTTGTGATAAATAACGTTGACGAGCAAGGCGATATCGGGTTTAATACGCCCCGTTGCCCGAATAGCTCAGTCGGTAGAGCAGGGGATTGAAAATCCCCGTGTCCTTGGTTCGATTCCGAGTTCGGGCACCATATTTCATTTGTTCGTCAGTGAGTTAAATCACTGAGAGGGCAAAAAAGCTAAGATAAAACACAAATTTAACGTAAGTTATCTGTTGTTAAAATTTATTAAAAGCTTTGAATAAACAGTCTTGCTCAAATCAAGGCTGTTTTTTTTATTTGTAACTTTTACTTTCTTTCCTAATCACTGTCAAATCTTGATACTCCTCCTGTTATTTTCATCACATCAATTCTGCTTCTAATATATCTCGCAAGTTATCAACACTTTAATCAATGTATTTAAAGATTACATTCTAGTGATTGCGCCATATAAATTGCCACAATACATAGATAGTAATTTATCTATTTTTAAATATAATAAATACATAAATTAATCTAATAAGATTAACTTTAAAGTAAATTTAGTTTTAGATAAACATGAAGTTTAATTATATAAAAAGGAAAATAATTAATGTCTAATAATATTTATTTAAGAATAAATGGAAATGTTCAGGGTAATATTTCAGCAGGATGCTCTTCATACGATTCACTTGGCAATAAATATCAGAGTTCTCACTTAAATGAAATATTAGTTATAGCATCCACATTTGATATATCAAGAAGACAAAATTTAAGTCATGCCCCTCTTTCTATAACCAAACATGTTGATAAATCGACACCATTACTAATTACGGCAATTACAAATAACGAAATTTTAAAATGTGAAATTGATTACTACAGAACTTCTCATACCGGCGCCCAAGAGAAATATATGACGGTTGTTTTAACCAATGCTTCTATTGTCAATTACTCACAAATACATGCAAGTACCTTAACTCAAAGTAATTCATTACCTAGCGAAATTATCACCATACAATATGAAAGCATCACCTGTAACCATATAATGGCAGGAACGTCTGGGTATAGTATTTCTGAACTAAGTTAACTAGTGAAAATTTAATGGTGAATTTAATATCTTGATTCACCATTAATTAAATCTATCTTTCATAAAATATCAATATGATAAATTACTTTTTTTTACCAAATGTCAGTGATATACAAAGGTAAAGTGCAAAAAAGAGACAGCTATAGCGAATAATATCTTTATTACCAGATCTTATAAATAATTCACCAATAAAAAATTTATCACCAAATTTAAATATAATAAGACAACTACTACCAACAATATAAATAAATATAAGATACATTAAATTTAAAAATCTACTCTCTTTATTAAGAAGATAAATCTGCAATTTATATAGAATATAAAATAATAGAAATGAAGATAGATAGAATAGAAAAAGTTCCAACCAGCCAAATGGAAAAGGTGATAACACATCAAAATCATTCACTTTTATTTTTTTCCTTATATAAATCGTATGTAGAATAGAAGGTCACACCATCAAAGAAAAACTCAGAAGTAAGTGATAATCGCCCCATTGATTGCCATGATGTTATAAAATCACTCTTAATATAATGAAATAACTTCCATGAATCTTCTTTAAGAACCGGTTTTAGTAGTGATGCACCAGATAAACTTAAATCAACCACATTATAAAATATATCCGCTTCATTATCACCATAACCTAAAGCTTTAGATGTTGCTCTATATCCGTTTCTTACAGGTCCACTATATTCCTCTCTAAATAATAAATAATATCCATTTTCAATCATACTATTTACACCTTGAGATACCATTCCAACCCCTAAACTACTGCATAATGTTCCGACAGATCCCACACAAGAAGCTCCCCCTCCATATATTTGCATTGCTCCGCTGACAAAACCTACTTGTTTGAGTGTTAATTTATTATTTTCCTCACTTTCTTCTTGTTTACGTATTATTTCAAAAAGTGCATATTGCATTACGCTTCGATTTCTTAGTAAATTATCCTGTAACTCTAACCTTTCAATTTCATCTGAGATATTATCTAACCCTGCTGATAAACTTAAGCAATAACTGCTTACCTCTAACTCAGTTCTAGCAATCAGTTGTTCTATATCATTTAAGAACATCATTCTTGCAAAAGAATCACCAATATATTGATAGGCAAATTTCATTGCTATTTTTCTTAAATAACTGGATTCTCTTCTTAATGTATCTCTATATACATCGCTATAACTATAGTCTAGTTCATACTCAGTCATTTCTTTCACATCCTTATTTAAAATAAAAACTTAAGTAATATCTCATCCAAATTATCGGCTATTATAGTGTAATATTTAATAATTCTTATCAATAGTGAATATTTAGTTTTCTACTTAGCAGAGAGATAAAAGCCCATTTAACTAAAGCAATAAGATAAATAGACTATAAATCTAAATATATAAGATAGGTCATTATTTATTTTAATAATTAGAAAGATAATTTTATATAAAGACCTATCTATATTTACATATTATTTATGATATTTAACAGAAAACCCAACATCCCCCTAATAATGTTATAAATGTTATTTTATATAAGAACTAATATATTATTAATACAAAAAACTCAGGGGTATTTTTAATTATCTTTTATTATTAGTATATAAATCACAATTTAAATAACTCTTAAAATAATAAATTCACTACCAATAATAATTCTTATTTTCATTTTTAAATTAAAAATATAATTTTAAATATACTTAACATAAAAAAGCGATCGCTTTTATAACATTTATAATACAATTTAAATTCATTTGAGAAATACTCCTGCTATATATCTCTTTTTAATTAATACCTACCTCACAGAATATGAAATTCACCTTAATTGTCATTGACGAAATATAGCTTCAGCAGTAAATATAATAAGCAATGATTATAAAAACAGTGACCATCTTTGAAGATGGCTTTTTTAATCCTTAAATCGTCTCATTTTTTAGACAAAGGGATATTACAGAAACCACGGGAGAATTCTCTTATGACTCAACAAGATGCAGCGACTCATTACTCAATTAATGATATGAAAGCATTAATTGAAACAATGCAAATTTATAAAAAAGATAACAGTGGCAAAGGGATCACTCGTATTGCTTATGGCGAAGAAGATGAAGCAGCACATCTGTACCTTGCTGGTTTAATGAAAGAAGCGGGTCTTGAAGTTTATCGAGATGGTATTGGTACACTTTACGCACGTTTACCAGGTAAAGATCGTTCACTACCTGCAGTAGGTACAGGATCTCATCTTGATACAGTTCCTCAAGGCGGTGCTTATGATGGCGCTTTGGGTGTTATTGCAGGGTTTTATGCCTTAATGCAATACAAACCACAACAACTTAAACGTGACTTGGAGCTTGTTGTTTTCCGCGCAGAAGAATCTAGCCGTTTTGGCTTTTCATGTATTGGCAGTAAAGTATTAACAGGAAAAATAGATAAAGCTCGTTGGGAACAAAATAGAGATGATGACGGCAATAACTTCTTTGAAGTTTTAAAATCTTTAGGTTATCAGCATGATAATTTTGATAATTGCGTAATCACAAAAGAGCGTTTTAGTGCCTTTGTAGAGCTTCATATCGAGCAAGGTAAACGCCTAGAGAATGACAAAAAAACTATTGGTATTGTTAATGGTATTGCAGCACCAACCCGTTTTTCAGTGACTGTTAATGGTCATGCGGATCACTCTGGTGCAACACCTATGTATCAACGTCAAGATGCGTTAGTGGCAAGTGCTGGGATTATTACCGATATCAACCGTGCTGCATGTACTGAAGCCGTTTATGGCACTGTTGGTACAGTGGGTAAACTTAATGTTATTCCGAACTCCATGAACGTCATTCCAGGACAAGTAAAATTCTCTGTTGATATTCGTGGTATTGATACTGATAGTATTCAACGTGTTGTACAACGTTTGAATAATAGTGTTGAAAAAGCAGAAAAAGATTTTGGCGTTACTATTGATGTTCAACCAATTTCTGCTGAATCGCCAGTCAAATTAGATGATTCAATTTGCCAAGTCATTGAAAGCTTATGCCAAAAACACAATATTGACTACATGACTATGTTAAGTGGTGCAGGTCATGACTCAATGAACATGGCGTCACTTTATCCAACGGCGATGATCTTTACACCGTCAGTTGCCGGTATTAGCCATCATCCTGATGAATTTACCGAATTTAGTGATATAGCTGTCGCTGCAGATTTATTAGCAGAAACATTAGGCACATTAGCAAATCAATAATTACTCACTATTTGTTTTAAAAGGTTAATTGCATCATTTCCCTTGGTTGCTTTTAACCACAATTTATCAAAGAGTGATTGATATTGAAATATTGCCTCAGTTGAAGAGGTGACAGTGGCAATGCCCGTACTGACATTAGGGAATTCACCTAAACGGAACGGGCTAACGGCCAAAGAAAGAGGCACTTTCTCTTGATAGAATAATTGGAAAGTTAAAGACGGCATAGTATCTGAAATGATTGCAATATTAAGATAACTATTTTTTTGTTCTAATTTTTCAATTAGATGAAGAATTTCATTTTTTGCTCGTTCTTTTCTTTCTTGTTGCAGTGTTTTAGTTAAATTAACCGAACCTAGCATGCCAACATAAAGAAATTTTTCAATTTGTTGCTGGCTAATAAGGTTATAAATATGCGGTGAATGTAAGGACTGATGTTTTTTACGCTCTTTTAAAATAGACAAAACTTCTTGTTGTTTTTCAGACAAAAGATTTAAAGGTGATGCCTCTGTTAGCATTTCAACTAATGTTTTGTCATAACAATCTGAAGTTAATAAGTAAGAGAAAGGTTCAAAGTGGGTGTAAATATGTGAAGACTGAGTTTCAAGTTGGCGCATTCGTTCAAAAAAGCCATTTGCGCTTGAATAATATTCAGTATTGATGCCCAACAAACTGGTTAGCGAGGTATTTAATAATCTAGCAAGATTATCAAGTGTCTCAATTTTAACAATTTCGCCTTTTTCTAACCGATATACAGCAGCACGAGAAATACCTAAGCTTTCTGCTACATCTTCAGCTTTTAATGAAGAGGCTATGCGGTAAGCGCGCAAGCGATAGCCAATGGATTGATAATCTATTTTTTCTCTAGGTATGTAAGGCATATTTATAATTGGCTCCAAAATGCACAAAGTACCAGGGTAAAGTAACGGCACAACGATAAGATATTAGTTCAGATAGTTTAAATTAAACCCAAAATAAAAAGAATCACCTTCCTCACAATGAGGTAAATAAAAGAAGTTTGCAGTAAAAAGTTAGTCTATATCAATAAACCTGTCTCCTAGCAGGTAACCTCACCAGGGTTAAAGCAGTAACAAACAACAATAAAAAAACAAAAGGCGTTGTAATTGATATTACAACGCCTTTTTCATTATTTAATTAACTAAATGCTCTAATACCATTGCACCCGCGCCTTGAGAAACTATTTCATAAGCATGACTTGCTGGATAAACTTCTGTTTTTATATTTGGGAAAAGTGCGAGTTTAGTTTCAATCGTTTTTTTAACGGTAGCAAAAAACGTATATTTAGGTATTAATGTTCCACCACAAACAACAATATCAGGTTGAAGCATTAAAATCGTATTTGCGATAGCAAGCCCATAGTAATAAGCTGCTTCTTCTAATGCATCAATACACAAAGGATCTCGCATTTCTATCGCTTGAAAAATAGTATGGTAATTAATTTCATCATCAGTACTGACCAGAGAGGTTAATAAAGAGTGCTTCCCTCGCCTTATCTGATGAATAATATTATTTTTTATAGCATCTAAAGAGCACAATGTATTTAAGCAACCATAAGAGCCACATTCACACAATGGTCCTTTTACATCAATCGTCATATGGCCAAAACAATTCATAGTCGCTGAGGTATCAGTTAAAAACTGATTGCTGATAATGGCACATCCTCTTACTTCGGTATCACAAGAAGTAAATAAAAATCGTTGTGTTTTTTGGCGGTAATACAAACGAAATTCAGCTAAAGCGGCAAAATGTACTCCACTCCCCACGGTAACGTAAGTAGGAATTTTTTTACGTAATAGTGTCTCTAGCTCGCAGAATTCTTTATCGAGGGATTTGGACGCCAATTGATGTTCGACAACATGCTCAATAGAAATTCCTAATCCTAAAACTTTCTCATAGCTGATGTTATTTTTTAATAACAAGGCATCAACTTTAGGTAATAGCTTCTCTGTCATCTGATATGCAGATAAATAAGGCTCTGGCGATATTTTGATTTTATCCAGCATATTAAGTTTTAAGTCCATTAACACAATAGTTGAATAGACTTTGCTTAATTCAATACCAATTAAAAACACCCCTTCTGTATTAATATTATACAAAATAGGTTTCCGCCCTCCCGTTGATTCCCCTAATTCTGCAGTAGTAATTAATTGAAGAGCATTTAGCTCGTCCAATAATCGGGCGCAAGTCGCGGGCTTCATTTGTGCTAATTCAGTCAGTGTCTCTGTTTTTATTGGCCCATTTTCTGCTACTAATTTGTAAAGGCTTTTAAGTTTCAATGCTTTTGAAGTCTTAGAAGACTGAAGTTCTTTTAAATTTTTCAATAGCATAGCGACATCCTTTATTAAATTATTGATTAGCAAAAGAGGGATATCGCTATCTTACTGTAAAAAAAGCAATAGTTCCTTAATCAAAACAAACAACATGATCTTAATCTCAAAATGAGAAAAAGTGAGTTGTTCATTTCTGTTTATCAGGCAAAGTACTCTCAACCACTATTTAAAACGTAATGACGATTTACACAGGAGAGAGTCATGCATCAGGTTTCTGAAATTAATAAAGCAAAAGAATTTGTTCAATCTAAAACCACAGAAAAACCAACCATTGGGATCATTTTAGGATCAGGTTTAGGTCCTTTTGCCGATACATTAGAAGATGCCGTACATATTCCTTATCACACCATTCCACACTTTGCAGCGTCAGGGGCTGTGGGGCATGCTAATGAATTAGTGATTGGTAAAATTGCAGGAAAAACGGTTGTTGCCATGAAAGGTCGTTTTCATTACTACGAAGGTGTATCACTTGATGAAGTCACCTTTCCTGTTCGTGTAATGAAAGCTCTGGGTGTGGAAAAACTGATTATCACTAACGCATGTGGCGCTGTAAATACAGATTTTAACCCCGGTGATCTGATGTTAATTACGGATCATATTAATCTAACTGCAAATAACCCACTGATTGGACCAAACAACCCTGAATTAGGTGTTCGTTTTCTTGATGTGAGTGAAGTTTATAACAAAGCCATGCGCCAAATTGTTATTGATATTGCCAAAGAGCAAGACATTACCTTACGCCAAGGTGTTTATGCATGGTGGACAGGGCCAACTTATGAAACGCCAGCAGAAATTCGCATGATAAGAACATTAGGTGCAGATGCCGTAGGCATGTCAACCGTTCCAGAAGCACTCATTGCTCGCCATTCAGGTATTGATACCATTGGTATTTCATGCTTAACCAATATGGCTTGTGGGATTTTAGAACAGCCTCTTAGCCATGATGAAGTCATTGAAACAGCAGAACGCGTAAAATCCACCTTCTTAAAACTTATCAGTGAAGTGATCGCTCGTTTATAACTTTCTATCAATAAAAGAAAAAGTGGATCATAGATAGCTGCCTATGCTCCACTGAAATCAATATTCCCAACAGTGGAGATTGTTATGGGTATAAAAATACAGCTCAAAGGCATGATGTTTATGCAATATTTTATCTGGGGGAGTTGGTTAATTACCCTAGGTGCATACATGATGCAAACATTAAACTTCACTGGAATTGAAGTTGGACTGGTTTACGGATCTAAAGGCATTGCGGCTCTGATTATGCCCGGTTTACTAGGCATCATTGCTGATAAATTTATTCCTGCGAATCGCTTATATATTATTTGTCATCTTATTTGTGCAGTTGCTTTATTTTTTGCCGCGTCCGTCACTGATCCAACTATCATGTTTTGGGTTATGTTTATTAATGCATTAGCATTTATGCCAACCATTGCACTTTCAAATTCAATTGGTTACTTCTGTTTAAATAAACATAAATTAGATTCTGTAGCTCATTTTCCACCTATTCGTGTATTTGGTACGATAGGCTTTATTGTTGCAATGTGGTGTGTGAGTTTATTTAAATTAGAACTCAGCAATACTCAATTATATATTGCATCTGTTGCATCGCTTTGTTTAGCGCTCTATTCATTCTGCTTACCTAAAATTCCAACAGCCCAGCATAAACAATCAACCTCTTGGGCATCGCGCTTAGGATTAGATGCTTTTGTTTTATTTAAAAAACCAGTCATGGCAATATTCTTTTTATTTGCCATGTTATTAGGTGCGGTACTTCAAATTACAAATACCTTCGGCAGCCCATTTATTCATGATTTCGCTAAAAATCCTCAATTTGCTGATAGTTTAATTGTTCAATATCCATCGATTTTATTATCAGTATCACAAATGGCTGAAGTTGCCTTTATTTTAGCAATACCTTTTTTCTTAAAACGCTTTGGTATTAAAAAAGTCATGCTAATTAGTATGATTGCATGGACTTTACGCTTTGGATTATTTGCCTATGGCGATCCCTCACCTTGGGGTTTTGTATTGCTGATGCTTTCAATGATTGTTTATGGTTGTGCATTTGATTTCTTTAATATTTCAGGATCTATCTATATCGAAAATGAAGTTAAACCTGAAATAAGAGCCAGCGCTCAAGGGCTATTTATGACTATGGTAAATGGCGTTGGTGCATATGCGGGATCTATTTTAAGTGGTATGGTGGTTGATCATTTTACAGTCAATGGAATAAAAGACTGGCAATCCATTTGGTTAATATTTGCATCATATACATTAATATTAGCAATTATCTTTGTGTTTGCTTTTAAGGAAAATAAAAAGATAGCTCAATAATAGTCTTCAAAAATAACTTTTCCTTTTATATTAATGATAATAAATCGATAAAAAGATTTATTATCATTTTTATTTTTAATTAAATTTAAAATTTAATCCATATCAAAAAATTCTTTTTTTTAAAGTAAAAAAACAATTAACACATAGCATATTAAAAAAGGAAATGGATCTTTTAAAAGGAAATAAAATGTCCCATCAAGAATATTCACATGGAATAAGCGTTATTATTGGTATAATAAAGAGTTACTCACCTTTAAAACGATGGAATAAAAAAAATAAAGATGATGTATTTACAGAAATAACATATAGCTTTCCTGACTGGAGCAATTTAAGGGGTGAAGAATATAAAACAATTACGACATTAAATAAACATCAACAAGATATTGCCGAAAAAACATTACAACTATGGGCTGACATTGCCAATATTACATTCATTAAGAAAGACAATAAATATGATACTAATATTAAATTTGGTGTTTATAATAATATAAATGAACTAACAAAAGACGGCTCTCATTTAGTCCTTGGCGTTGGAACCCCTCCAATAAACAACACAGAACCGAATAAAAAAATAGAAAAAGTCACTGATTACAGTGTGGGAGGTCATGTTTGGATTAATATATCTTCAACTAAACATATAAAAACATTAAATAAGAATGAAATGACATCAGAGCAAAAAAATAAAGTAGATTCATTTAAAGAGAAATCAGATAATATAAAATATTATTATATAGAAACAGATACTCATATTACTTTATATAAAAATAATAATGAAAGTGGTCATATAGATAATCAACCTATAATATTACAAAAAGGAAATAGAGAAACTCAAACTTATATACATGAAACAGGGCATGCTCTTGGTTTACCTCATACCTTCATTGGAGAAGATGACCATAATAATCCTGATATTGAAGAAAATAGTTTCAAATATTCAGTAATGTCATATCGCTATCCCAAAATAGAAGAGGCTGATTTTGATGGGCTTTTTCCTATGTCTCCACTATTAATCGATATATATGTTATTCAAAAGTTCTATGGCGTAAATGTAACGACGCGAACTGATGATACTATTTATGGTTTTAATTCTAATACGCAAAGAGACTGTTACAGTTTAACTTCATTAGATGATGTCATTATTAGCTGTATTTGGGATGCCGGTGGCTGTGATACTCTTGATTTTTCAAAATATAATGTAAATCAAAAAATAGATCTTAATCAAGGTGTCTTTTCTGATATTGGTGGGCTAAAAAGTAATATTTCTATTGCCTATGGAACAATAATCGAAAACGCAAAAGGCGGTGAGAATGATGATCATATCATTGGTAATAACATAAATAATGACCTATTTGGTCATGGAGGTAATGATATTATTTATGGATACGATGGAGATGACAACATTTATGGAGGTAAAGGTAGTGACATGCTTTATGGTCAAGAAGGTAATGATTTTATTTATGGGGGGGATGGTTACGATATAATTTCCGGAGGAAATGGACATAATACACTGTTTGGAGGAAAAAATGCTGATATGTTTTTTTTCGAAATTAGCGATAAGACAAATAGCCATAATAAAATTATGGATTATAATATCAAGGAAGATTTTCTTATTTTCCTAGATGAAAATAGAATAAGCCTAAATATCGAAAAACTTATATCTCAAAATTCAATTTCTTTTAAGATAAGTTTTAAAGAAGAAGATAATTTAACAAGTTTAGTAATAAAAACAAAAGAACAACTAGAAATTCCAAATTTAACAATAGATATTGTTGGAAATTTTAGTTATGAAGATCTATTTTATTAACATCACTAATTACGGTAAACAATAAACGGACAAATTATAAGGTTTAAATTTACTTAAACCTTATAATAACAAAGTAATATATAATATTATAAAATCATGACCGTATTATATAATAACGTTTAAAAACATCCCTATTGATAAGGTAACCTAAGTTCTATTTACTTAATTAAATTATTCTGACTTAAAACACACCTTACTTCACAATTATTTAAAAACTTATTTTTCCCCTCTAGATTAATGTTAATAAATGTCTATCTTTATTATCTCTAGCATTCGCTAGATAATTAAACTATTTTCAATATGAAAATAAACTTAACCTAAACTTGATATCCGGAGGATATTATGGGTTCTTCTTTATTAAAAAAAGCAGTAGGATTATCTAATGTTTCTGACTTATTAGATAAAAGTGGAATTTTTTATAATTTCTCAGCTAAAACTCTACCTTCTTTTGATTATGATACTGCTGGAAAACATATTGCACGAGAAAATTCCACATGGAATGGAAAGTATGTTATTGGACAAGCGGCAGAAGTGACATATTCATTCCCAACTTGGGCTGGTAAAAAGTTTAATGATTTTGGTGATAAAAATCCCTATGGATTTAATTCAGCACAAAAAGATCATGCAAGACAATCTTTAGATGCATGGTCTGATATTGCAAATATCAAATTTACCGAAGTAGCGCCAGGTGTAAAATCAGATATTACTTTTGGTAATATTACTGATCCATACGGCAAATTCCAAGCTTATGCAACTTTGCCAAATACCTATAGTTATGGTCGTGATCTTTCGGGGCAAGCTTGGTTTAGTGACTATTATGATGCAAAAAATACAACGCCTGAATTAGGTAATTATGGTCGTTTAACTATAATCCATGAAATTGGTCATGCACTTGGTCTAATGCATCCTGGCGATTATAACGCAGGGCAAAACGTACCTGGATATTTAAAGTCTGACTATGCTGAAGATAGTCGCCAATATACTGTTATGAGTTATTGGGAAGAATATGAAACAGGTGCGCACTTCCAAGGTGCTTATGCAGGCGCTCCTTTACTTCATGATATTTCAGCAATGCAATATCTTTATGGCGCAAATACCACAACCAGAACAGGTGATGATGTTTATGGTTTTAACTCAAACACAGGTCTTAATTATTACACTGCAACAAGTAGCAGTGATAAATTAATCTTCTCAGTTTGGGACAGTGAGGGTAACGATACTTTTGACTTCTCAGGATATTATCAAGATCAAGTTATTGACTTACGTGAGGGTCATTTCTCTGATGTTGGCGGACTACAGAAAAACGTTTCTATTGCACAAGGCGTTACAATAGAAAATGCAATCGGTGGCTCTGGTGATGATACTATCTATGGAAATGATGCTGATAATATTCTCATCGGTGGTGGCGGTAACGACATACTATATGGTGGCGGTGGTCAAGATATATTATGGGGTGGTACAGGTAGCAATACCTTTGTTTATAAAAAGATCACCGACTCTTTAACCTCTGCTGCTGACAAGATAATGGACTTCAAATCAGGTATTGATAAGATTAATTTATCAGAATTAATCGACGATACCTTTGGCCATAAATTCCTTAACTTTGTTGATAATTTTACAGGTCGCTCGGGTGAAGCAACCATTAAATATGATCAATCAACAAACTCAAGTGAACTTGCTATTAATGCTTATGGATATGGATATAGCCCTGATTTCAAAATTGACATTGTAGGATTTGTTAATTACGAAACTGACATTATTGTTTAATTTATCATTAGGTAGGAGAGAGATATTTCTCCTACCTTTCTTTTACCTATAAGGAGTTATTTTTATATTATCTTATTAAAGAAAAGATAGAGTTATCACTCCATATAGATAGAAGAAATGCAGTAAATAGCAATAAAACAGATAGGAATAAAATCAGGAATAACACTATGTCAGTAAACAAAAACAATAATGAAATAACAAATATTATAAAAGAAAGAAAGAAAGTCTTTCTTTCCATTGGAATATTTACAGCCTTAATAAATATTTTAATGTTAGTTCCTTCCATTTATATGTTACAAGTTTATGATCGCGTCTTGCCTTCAGGCAATGAAATGACTTTATTAATGCTAACGCTCATCATGTTAGCATTATTTATTTTTATGGGAGGATTAGAATACTTAAGAAGCATTATTGTCATTAGAATGAGTAACAAACTTGATTTATCCTTAAACTCAAGAATTTATACCGCTGCATATCAAGCAAAATTAAACAAAATGCCCGGTATTAATTCCTCTTTAGCATTTAATGACTTAGTGACTATTAGGCAATTTATTACAAGCCACGCTATTTTTGCATTTTTTGATTTACCTTGGTTCCCTATTTATCTTCTTGTTATCGCATTATTTAATCCATGGTTAGGATTATTTGCATTATGTGGTGCGATCGTTTTATTTTCTTTAGCAATTCTTAATGAATACTTGTCTCGATCATCATTAAAAAAGGCCAATGAGTTTGCTAATCAAGCTCAGGTAATACAAGGTCATCATTTTGAACATCCACAGCCTATTGAAGCAATGGGAATGCTAGGTTATTTACGTAACCAATGGCAAGTCGCTCACTTTAAATACCTACAAGCGCAAACTCATGCAAGTGATAATGCCGCAGGTATCAATGCAATAACAAAAGTCACCCGAATGGCACTGCAATCTTTAATGCTAGGATTAGGCGGATGGCTAGCAATAGATAATACAATTAGCCCAGGAATGATGATCGCAGGTTCAATACTATTAGGTCGTGCTTTAGCGCCGATTGAACAAGTTATTGGCGTATGGAAAAACTGGGATAGTAGTAAAGAAGCTTATAAAAGATTAACCACGCTATTAAAAACGTACCCTGAAGAAAATAAAAAAATGGCGCTACCTACTCCTAAAGGTGAATTAACGGTAAATATTAATCAAGCTCAATACCCTCAAACGGAACGCACCCTATTAAATAATATTCATTTTTCACTCAGCCCCAGCGATGTACTTGGTATTATTGGCCCGAGTGCTTCAGGAAAATCCTCTTTAGCTAAATTTATTGTTGGCATATGGGAAGTTAAAACAGGTGCCATACGTCTTGATAATGCAGATATATATCAATGGAATAAAAGTGAAGTTGGCCAATATATTGGATACCTTCCTCAAGAAATCGCCCTTTTCCCTGGCACGATTGCCGAAAATATTGCTCGCTTTTCTGAAGTAGATCCTCAAAAAGTCACTCAAGCTGCAATGATGGCAAATGTTCATGAAATGATTTTACGTTTTCCTAATGGTTATGAAACTGTTATTGGCGCTCATGGTGAAGGATTATCAGGAGGGCAACGACAACGTATTGCGTTAGCTCGTGCATTATATGGTGATCCTGCACTAGTCGTTTTAGATGAACCCAATTCTAATTTGGATGATTTGGGTATTAAAGCTTTAATGCAGGCAATTCATATACTTAAGCAGAATAAAAAAACCGTAATATTAATTACACACCAAAAACAGTTACTTTCAGTGACCAATAAACTCTTAGTTCTTTTCGATGGTCACACCAAATTATTTGGCTCTACAACAGCCGTTATTGCTGAGTTAAATAACTCATCAGTAATAAAGAGTACGCCAACACCAACAACTATACCTATAACTCAAAGCAATATTTAATATTGAGAAAACTATTATGATCACAAAAAAAAATGAAATCGATATTGTTCATGGTATTTCAGATGATCCTAGAAAATTCTTAATAATAGGATGGTCAGTTATTCTTTTAGGTCTTGCTATTTTTATTTTTTGGGCCGCTTTTGCGCCTTTAGATAAAGGCGTATCTGCGAAAGGAAATGTTTCAATTTCAGGTAATAAAAAGAGTGTTCAAGCTTCAGTAGAAGGTATTATTACTGATATTTTAGTGAAAAATGGTGATAGCGTAATAGAAGGTCAAACTCTTATTCAATTAAGCCCTATTCAATCGAAAGCTTTAGTCAAATCTTTATCCGAACAATATGATAATTTGTTGATTACTCAACAACGCTTATATGCTCAATTAAATGAAAAAACAGAGTTTATCTTAGATCCTAGTGAAAAATACTATTCTCCTTCTGAGAATTTAAATAAATTATCTCTATTGCAAAATAAATTACTTAATGAAAAGTATATTGAGTTGCATAGTGAAATAAATGGCTACAACGCTATTATTGATGGTATTTCTAATCGTTTAGTCCATTTAAAAAGATCTACGCTAAACAAGCAACATCAAATTGATAGCTTAAAAACCCAAATCAAAGATTTATACACCCTTGCTAATGAGGGGTATATTCCCCGTCATCGTTATCAAGAAATTGAGCGTGAACTTGCTGAAAATAACAATCATCTTAATGATACCTATGGGCAAATAAGTACGCTAGAAAAACAAAAGTTGGAATATCAACAAAAAATATTGCAACGTAATGCTAATTTTTACCAATCGGCACGTACTGATCTTAACCAAGTTCAGTTACAAATAAGTGAAACAGAAAAACAACTTATCATTGAAATAGATAAACTGAAAAAGATGCAAATTACGGCTCCTATTTCAGGAATAGTGATGGATTTATCTGTTTTTACCCAAGGTGGCGTTGTAAGAACAGGTCAAACACTCATGGAAGTTGTTCCTCAAGATCATCAATTAATTATTGAGGCACGTTTAGCACCTCACCTTATTGATAAAGTTACCCTTGGTCTTCCTGTTGATTTAATGTTTAGTGCATTCAATCAAAATACAACACCTAAAATTCCCGGCGAAGTCACATTAATTTCCGCTGATAGACTTATTGATGAAAGAACAACAGAGCCTTATTACCAAGTATTTATTAATGTTAAAGATAATACTCTTCTTGCAGACAATAAAAATAAATTAAAGGCTGGAATGCCAGTTGATGTATTTATTAACACAGGCGATCGCTCATTACTAAATTATCTCTTCAAACCTGTTTTAGATAGGATCCATACTTCATTAACGGAAGAATAATGATGCAAATAAAAAAACTCTCTGCCATTTTATTTATATGGATGCTAAGTTTTCACGCTTTAGCGATCAGCTTGTCTGATCTTTATTTCTTAGCCGTAAAAAATGATCCGACGTTTAATGCTGCAATTAAAGAACAGGTTGCGGGTAAAGAGTATGAAAACATTGGATTATCTCAATTACTCCCAAGTGTACATGTCAACTATCAAAACAACCCTCGAAATTGGCAACGGAAGGTTTATCCTATTAATACGAATCGAGGAGAAATAGAAAAAACAGAATATCAAAATTACCAAAGCCATTCTGTCAGTGCCATTATTAGCCAACCACTTTTTGATTACACGGCATTTAGTGATTACAAATCATCAGTAATCAAAACACTATTATCAGACAGCCGCTATCAAGTGAAATTTTCTGAGCTAGTGATCAGATTAGTGGATAATTACATAGAATTGGCTTATGCGCAGGATAAATTATTATTAAATCTTTCACAGCAAGAGGTTTATAAACAACAGCTAATATCAAGTCAACGTTTATTCGAATTAGGGGAAGGAACAAAAACAGATATTTCAGAGATCCAAACACGATTATATTTAACTCAATCTCAATATACGGATATTCAGCTTGAGTTAGATAATGCTAAAAATAAACTAAGTTCAATGATTGGTACACCACTACCTTATACAGAACATATAGCAAAATTAAGCAATAATAGCTTTATATTACAACCTATCACTCCCAATAATTACGAGTCATGGGAAAATGAGGCTATGCAAAACAACCTTAATATTCAAACCGCTCGTTATGAAATGGCAATAGCAAAACAAGAAGTAGAAAAAAATAGAGGTGAATTTTTCCCAACAGTGCAACTCTATGCGTCTTATTCTAATAGTGATTCCGATAGCAATAATACCGTAAATCAAAAATATCAATCCGCGAATGTTGGCTTTTATGTCAGCCTGCCTTTATTTAATGGTGGAAAAACAACAGCTTCAATGCGTCAATCTACTGCATTGTATCAAATGAGTGCTTTTGAAAGAGATGCAATTATCCAGCAAATCACGCAAGAACTACGTCATCAATATCAAATATGTACAACGAGTGATATTAAATTGAATGCCTATGAGCAATCCGTTTCCTCTGCTAAATTGCAATTAGATGCGACTCAAAAAAGTTACATTGGTGGGCAGAGAACAATGGTCGATGTTCTTAATTCTGAAGAATTATTATATCGCGCTCAACAAGATTTAATTAAAGCTAAATATGATTATATTCAAGCTTGGACATTATTACATCAATATACTAATACATTAGATATTGAAAAAATAAAATTAATTGAAGGTTATTTTCAATAGAATTACTACATTTTTTAAGAAAAGATATGTACATAATTATAAAAGTCCTAAATCATGAAATAGATATAGGACTTTTAGTTATAAGTAATAATTAATCACTTATTTTAGCTAGCGGGTATCATCACTTCTTTTTATTACCGTACAACGTTAATACACGGTGAGTAAGAGCAATTGATGCTAGACCGATAAAACATTCAGCTAGGAAAATCAGCATAAATTACCCCCATTCATAAGTACATTTTGTTTGGGCGGGGGTTCTGATAAAGTAAAGTGACTTGTCATATAGTGCTTAGCTAACTCCGATTTAATGGACATATTTTAAACCTACCATTAAAACTAAAAAGAGCAAAATATATTTATCAACAAAATCCATTTTTGGGCATTGATCACATAAAAATAACACAAAAAATCAAATCCATGTCATGTTAAAAACCGACGTTAAATTTATTTGCTCTTTTATAAATGTCTTTTTAAAAATAGAAATAGAGCTTAAAATCAATCAATTATCAATCAATTAAAGAAAACAAATGTTAAATCACCCTGTTTTTCTACAATAGGTTTTACCTTTAACTGACTTATCACAGATAATATTTCTTTTCGCTCTGGTCGGACTAAAACAATCGCAAGCCCTTGATAGTTATTCTCTTCAATTAAGTTAACTAGCTGCTTAAGATCATAATATTTATTTTGCACATCAGGATATGCCAGACCATAAGCAAGCTCCCCTTTCGTCTCTGTTAAACGAATATCAGTGCGTTTTAAACCCCATGCTAAAGACGTTCCGATCCCAACTTCATCTGTTAAAATATAGGGCTTATCTGCTAGCTCACTATAATAATGATTAATTGCCTTTTCAGGGGTGCTTTTGCTTTCTACTTTATGAGGAATAGCATACCCAATTGCTAGACTTAATCCTATCGAGCAAAATAAAGTTAGTAAGCGTGTGGGTTTAAAGAGCGAAGCCATTCCCATCACACTCCAAAATAAAAAGCCTCCAATACCGAGCAACGCTTTATATTGCTCATTTGTTTCATATAACGTAAATCGTGTAGAGAAAAGCGAATAAGCAATAATAGAGACGCCTACAAGCCCCAAAACAATATTTATGCTCGCATTAATGTTATGGATTTTTTCATTTTGTTTATTTTTTAGCTCTTCCATATAATGTGCAATCAAGATAGAAAGTGGCGCAAAACAAGGTAGCATATAGGTTAATAACTTACCGCTGGAAGCAGAAAAGAAAACAAAAAATAGAAATAACCAAAACGAAAAATAAAGAGTTCCCTTCTTCAAGAAAATAGCTGATTTAATAGCCCCAAATAAGAACCCTAACCAAGGTAAAATACCCAAAATCACAATGGGTAAATAAAACCACATAGGTTGTGATCTTGCTGATCCCTTCTCAACAAAACGTTGAACATGCTCAATCCAAAAGAAGTAATGCCAATAATCGGGTGCCTGAAGTGCAACTGAAATCACCCAGGGACCAGCAATAATAAGCATAGCGATAAGTGCTATTGGTGTATAACAAAGGACTTCTTTAAAACGAGATAAGCTAATTGCGGTTACAAAAAAAACTAATGCGGGTAATACGACAGCAATAAAACCTTTGGTTAGAAAACCTAACCCACAAAAAATACCAACGAGAATATAAGCTTTAACTTTCGCCTTTCTATTAGTTGCATGTAATCCAGATAAAAAATAATACATGGCTGCCGTGACAAACATTGTCACGATTGGATCAAGAATATTGTAGGTACCAATAGCTAACACAAGAAACGAGGATAAAAAAACCACCAGTGCATTAAACGCCAAAGTACGGTTATGCCAAACTAACATAGCAGCACGATAAACAAATAAGCCGGTTAATAAGGTGGAAGTTACAACGACAACACGAACAGAAAAATTACCGCCACCAAATAGCCATTGTGCAATACTGTTTAACCAATACCCTAATACTGGCTTTTCAAAATAACGAATATCCAGCATGTAAGGTACAGACCAATTACCTGATACGAGCATTTCTCGACTAATTTCAGCATAACGGATCTCATCTGGTTGCCAGAGTAGCCGCGTTTCGAGAGGAATTAAATAAGTTAAAAATATAAAAATCAATAGTAGAAACCATTTATATTTTTCTACAAAATCAACACGCATATATTCCTCATTAAAATAAAAAAATATGACTTTACACCAACTACCCACTTAGAATAGCTATCCTATAAAAGATTCAATTATTATTTATTAATTTATAATTAATTAGTAAGTTGCTTTATTTTTAACCAATAACAAAGACACCAAAAAACGTCATTATCAAGAATAATCAATAAGATATAATAACTTTTAGTTAGCGATTAAAATAATGATACATTAATATTTTATTAATCTTTTTTTAATAGCAGCGAGTTTTTATCAAAAATTTATCTAAATAGTATCAAAGCAGAAAATGGAAGGTAAAAAATTAAGCATAAACAAAAAATAAACAAAGGATATAAATAAAAAAACCAGAAGGAATTTATTCTGGTTTTTGATTACTTTGTTTAATTATATGATGATAAAAATCTTATTTACTAAACTCTTTAAAAGCGCCCATGGTGTTGGATGCATACATAACAGAAGGACCTCCCCCCATATAAATAGCAACGCCTAATGCCTCAGCGAGTTCTTGTTCTGTTGTGCCAAGCTCTACAAGTGTTTTTGTATGAAATCCAATACAACCATCACAACGATTTGCGACAGCAATTGCAATGGCGATCAGTTCTTTTGTTTTTGCATCTAAAGCACCTTCTTTACCACCCGCTTTTGTTGTACTCATAAAAGCTTTCATGACTTCTGGAATATTTTGAGACAATGCCCCCATGTTACCTGCAATGTCTGTTACTATTTCTTTGTACTTGCTCATTTTTGATCCCCTTACAATATATTTATTTATATAATATAAAAATATATTATCAAATCATATAATATAAGCAAGCAAATTTAATTTGAGGTGATCTTTTCTATTATGATAGTTACCGAAAAAGAGGTTTAAAATGTCTATTTTAGATGAGTGGGCTGAACGCCATATCGAAAAAGCATTACAAGAAGGGGAACTTTCATCACTTAAAGGTGAAGGAAAACCACTGATCCTTGATGATAATAGCCATGTTCCAGAATCACTTAGAGCAAGCTATCACTTATTAAAGAATGCAGGTTTTTTACCACCTGAAATGCAAGATAGAAAAGAAGCCTTATCTCTAGCTGAAATCTTAAGCACATTAAATGAAACCAGTGTAGAGAATGAGTCACTGCAAAAGCGTTTAGCATTACTTGAGTTGAAATTGCAGCAGGCTGGTTTAGATACTCAATTTTTACATGCAGACTATGCCACACAACTGACAGAAAAATTGGCAAATAATAAAAAAGAAATGAATCAAAAATAATGAAATATCAAAATAGAAAAAGCCCATACATCCCTGTATAAGCTTCTTTCATTCATTGCAGAGAATTAACCTGCTGTTGGAGAATAATACGTTGGTGAGCCTGGTCCTACTGGTAAGTTAAATACAAATACCCACAAATAGAATAATAATGACCAACCAATTAAGAAAATAACGGAATATGGCAACATCATAGAAATCATAGTACCAATACCAGTGTCTTTCTTATATTTTGTTGCGACTGCTAATATCAAACCAAAATAACTCATCATTGGTGTAATGATATTAGTCACAGAATCTCCTATTCGATAGGCTGCTTGGATTGTCTCAGGCGCATAACCTGCAAGCATTAACATGGGGACAAAGATAGGTGCTGTAACCGCCCATTGTGCTGATGCGGAACCAATCATTAAGTTAATAAAAGCACAGATTAAAATAAAGCCTAAGAACAGTAATCCACTTGGCATATCAATGCTATTAAGCAGTGCGGCACCCTTGACGGCAATAACCTGACCGATGTTTGTCCAACCAAAAAACGCAACAAACTGAGCCGCAAAGAAAATAATCACTAAATAAAGCCCTAGCGTACTCATCGAATTTGCCATGGCATCGACGATATCTTTATCTGTACGCATTGTCTTAGCAATCCATCCGTAAACAATCCCCGGAATTGCAAAGAATAAGAAAATAAAGACAACAATAGATTTTAAGAAAGGAGAATTACCAATTAGCCCTGTTTCTTGGTTTCTCAATATGCCATTTTCAGGAATAACCGTTAGCGCCAAAATCACGCCCATAACAATAAAGGTTCCTGTTGCAGCCCATAATGCTTTCTTTTCTAGCGGTGTAACTTCAGCCGCATTCTTTAAATCATTTTCTTCATCATCAAGTTCGTTACCGTTATAAGGTCCTAGTTGAGGCTCCACGATTTTTTCTGTAATGAAGTAACCTAAGAAAGTAATAAGAAATGTACTGACAAACATAAAGTACCAGTTTGCTTCAGCACCGACGATATAAGTTGGATCTATAATGCGCGCGGCTTGCTGTGTAATACCCGATAGTAACGGATCTATCGTCCCTAAGAGTAAGTTAGCAGAATAACCGCCAGAAACCCCTGCAAATGCAGCAGCTAAACCCGCAAGAGGATGCCGTCCTAACGAATGAAAGATAATCGCTGATAACGGTATCAACACCACATAACCCAGTTCAGCAGCAGTATTTGACATAATACCAGCGAAAACAATCGCCAATGTGGTCATTTTGCGAGGTGCTTTCATTACCACTAAACGCATAACCGCAGACAATAAACCTGCACGTTCAGCAATACCGACACCTAATAACGCCACCAGCACCGTACCTAAAGGCGCAAACCCAGTAAAGTTTGTGACGATATTTGCCAAGATACGGCGAATACCCTCTGCATCTAACAAACTAATAATGTGGATATAGCCATCTTCTGCGCGCCCTTTGGCGCCTTCTGGTCGGGGATCTTGTACCGTAACACCGAAGTATTCACCAACTGCCGAAGAGACAAGTAAAATAGCAATTAAAATAATAAATAAAATAACGGGATGGGGTAGCGCATTTCCTAGCCATTCCACTGTGCGTAGAAAGCGACTGCCTCCCTGTTTTTTTGTTTGCATCATTTATCCTTTTTATAAAAAAACAGAAAATGCACAGTACACAACCCTTTTTACTATGACTATCTGTTAATCCTATTTATAGATGCTTTATTTAAGATAAACATCAGGATAAAATTATCGAATAAAATATTTTTTATCTTAATAAACAATAAAATAAAAACAAATTATATAATTACAAATCACTTACATTAAAATTAATTTATAATATCTAAAATTAAAAAATGTGCATAAGGTAACATTTTTTAACATTATCGTGATTATTTATTAACCTTTCCTACCTAAAAACACCTTTGATTAATAGTCAGAAACGATTAAACACTCAGATAAACCTGATAGTAACGGTTGTAATTACTATAAAAGGGAAAATAATGACGAATAAACAATCAGAATAGGTTAAAACTTTAGATTATTTGTAACATGAACAGGTAGTTTTGCAGTAGATTTTAAACGTATTGCTATACATAGAATAAAAAAAGAGGGTAAAAATAATTTACCCTCTTTATCTACCTCTACCACTCAATGAGAAAATATTTGCTGATTAAAAGATAATATCTGGCGTAGATTCCGCTATGAAATGTATGCACTTATTTTCGTGTTTATCTTCAGCCTCTTCTTCAACGTGAAAACAATCTTCAAAAAACCAGTAAATAGGGGTTTTTAAATAAATCGCCAATGTCACAAGGTAACTCAAGTCTATTTTATTTAACCCGCGTTCATAACGTGAGAACTGTTGTTGGCTAATTCCCAATTTATCAGCAATGTGACCGCCTGTATAACCAAGCTCTTTGCGTTTTATCTGTATTCTTTTACCGACCAGTTCATTCACATTGATGTTTATAAAATCATAATCCATCATCGCGTTTTCCAACTTCGTTTATATTAAGGCATTGCCAAAATTAATGTGCCCACCCCAGAAAATGAACCCGGAGCAACTCGACCATAAGGACGTAATACCGAGCTAACCACTACGGGTGTCGCTCTCCCTGCAGGTACGAAAACTTTCTCGCCCGTTTCACCGGGATTATTATTAAGATATAAATCCGCGTATAGGCTACCGTCTGGGCGTAATCTGACATTTGGGCCATCGAGAGATGAGGCATACATAACAACGTATAAATCTTTATTACATGTCACTCGAACGGTTTGTGATCGTTTATTCTGTGTTGAGTCACCTAGTCTGTCTTCATCAATATCGCCATAGCTAAGGTTGACAGAGCCATCAATTATCTCGCAAGCCCCAGCAGGAGGTGGTGCAATACCACACATAGATCCCGGAAGTAATAACTTTGTTGATCCAGTTTCATAGAATAAACCAACACACTCTTGAATTTCACTGTTGGGCACCCCTGAGTGATGAGCTACCGCAGGCGATGTAGGAAAAGTTTGTACTCGCATAACCGCTTCACGCAATTCTGCCATAGTGCGATACTTTTGCGCTCCGGTTAAAATTGTTCTTGTCGCTGCCCCACCTTGTCCTGATGCATTATGCCTATGATTAATCGTAATTTTACAAGATGCGCCACCATAACAAGGGTTCAACGTCATCGTTGTTTCAGGGTCCCAACGTTGAATAATAAACGTATAATTTGCAGAAGAAGAAGAAAGAACTTTAGATTCCGTAATGTAAGAAAAAATAGAAGCCATTGATGATGCAGAAAAGAGCATCATCACACTAAATAAACATAATGCTGATAATCGTTTTGGGGTAAACATATTAACCTCAATCTTAATAATTAATCATAATTCAGGTGGAATGTAGCTATAGCACTAAAACGACCTCGTTTTATTGATTCATTCGCAATAGCATTAGGCTCGGCTTGTATAAATGCGCGGAACCTTAAAATAGAATCCCCTGAATTTAAGGCAATATTGCTTGTTTCCTGATTAATCCGCAGTGGACTACCATCAGAGTTTTCTAATCCAATGGCAATACCTTCAGCTTGACTTCCTGTACTTAATGCAAGAAAACCTTGCCCAACCATTGCCTGATTTTCAGCACCACTAAATGTCACTCTTACCTTTTTATTAATAGAAAGGTCACATTCTGATAAATGAATTTGAAAATTTTGGCTATTTGTTCTACCCGCGCCAATATAAAACGTTTTATCTGGCACATTACCAAATTCTAGAGAGATGGTTTCATCGCCAGGTCTTATCACACAAGGTTCATCAACTAATGTGCCATAAAGTCGCATATTATTCGGTGCTGCATTAGCTGTTGTAAATATTCCTATTAGAAGCGAAAGCCCGCAAATAGCAGGAAGCGGTAATGTTTTAAGCTTCATTTTCACACTCCTATTGATATTCTGCGAGCAACGTTGCTGTTACTTCAAATGGACCTTCTACTAATGTGCTTCCTGGTTTTTTCACTGGAACGGCTTGAATAATAGGTGGCTTATCCGGCGATATAGTAAAGCGCTCATTTAAAATAAAAGGCTCACCATTTCGAGTCATATGAATCGCTAAGTCTGTAATATTGGTTTGTAATCCAGCATCATCAAACTGACTTTTAGGGCCAATAATTGAAAGCCCCAGATCCCAGCCTTTTATATTTGGATCGCACTTTAATCTGTAATTCACGGGTTGGGTGTAATTAATTCCATCAACTCTATGAATACCAACATTATGGCCAAAATAAACTTCAATTAAGTTGTTATTTTCAATCACACAAGGAGGCGGAATTAATAATGTTCCAAATAATTTCATATTCGGTTCATCCGCACTGACAAATAAAGGCGACATTATAAGTAATGTTGTCAGACAAACCTTTTTTAAATTAATAAGCATGTACTGACTCCTTACTGATATTCGACCCGAAGTGTTGCAGTAGCGTAAAAATCACCACCTGTTAATGATGCAGAGTAATCACGCACAGGAATTGCCTCAAATTGAGGAAAGTTAGGGTAAGTAAAATTCACTTCTTGCCCCAATCTCAATAATTTATTTTGATAAAGAAGACGCACCCCTAACCCTGTAATGTTTGTACTCAAGGCATTTGAATCAAACCCTGTACCACTTCCAGAAATAGAGACTTTCATTGTATTTGTTGGCATTTTTCTACATTCAGCACTATAGGTAATAGGCTTTTTGTAATTAACGCCATCAATACGCGTACTCATGACTTCACCAAAATCAACCTCAATCGTCTTACCCCCATTGATAACACAAGGTGGTGGAGCGATAACATTACCGGTGATATAGACATATACAATCCCAGGTATAGTGCTACCCGCTCTCGCTGTAGGTGGTGTATTTGCAACAGCAGCTGAACTCAGGACACCAGTAAATGTTGTCATTAATAAAATCAACACTGCTTTGCTTGTGTTAAACCGCTGTTCCATATCCATAAATAAACCTATTAATTTCCGATTGCTGTTTCTACAACCTTGCATTCATTACCGCTACAGCTAAATTTCAAACGAGGACGTCCACCATAATCGTTGATATAACTTAATACGGGTGATGCGCCAAGTGTGGAGGCTTTCAAATTAAGATCCGCACTACCTTTTGGATCAACCATGACAGGCATAAATCCAGAGATACTTTCACCTTTTAATCCAGTTAACCCATCGACAATTGTCACAAAGTAAGGCGTTGGATTATTAACCTGATAGATATCCCCTTTTTTCGTTAAGGTGATCTTTTCCTGCCACGGGTTTGTTAAATCCGTTTGTGTTGCATAAATCGCAGTAGGGCGATAAAACAATTTGATCCGTGTTTGTAATGCAATTTGCAGTACATTGGGTTTATCACTACGTGGTGGAATTTCACGTAGGTTAAAATAGAACACGCTTTCCCTATCTTGAGGTAATTTAGCGACATCAGGTAATCCTTGTATTTTTATCTGGCTTTTATCACCTGGTTCAATACGCTGAATAGGCGGCAGAACGATTAATGGGCTTTCCACTTTTTGCCCATTGACATCTTCCATCCAACCTTGTGCTAAATAAGGCAGATCTTTATTTTGATTACTGACATTAAGGCTAATTGATTTATCTGCTCCATTAAAAATGACACGAGTTCTATCCAATGCAATCGCAGCAATAGCTTGTTGAGTAAATACCATACCCGTCAATAATGTGGTTGCTACAATGAATGAGCGCTTTAATAACATCATCTTTAATTACTCTTTTGTTTATAAAATCGTTTAATTTTTCCCTTCTCAACCTTCAGTTTTGACTAATTGTGGCTGAGATGGTGATTCGGTTCTCTCTTGTGCTGAATAAGAGATTGATGGAGTGCTTCCACATGTTAATAATAGTGAAGAAATAAAGATGCCTTCATCTAATTGAGGTACTTGTACTTCGCACTGTTTTTTACCACTCCAACGTACATCTAAAATATCACCGGAGTTTATTCCGCTTAGATAAACATTACCGCTATCATTCACGATGCCGAGTTCTCGTCCTTTTTCTGTAGTAATGCTAGCGCCAAATGGTGGATAACTACCGTCTTTCAAGCGGACAATCGCCATCGCTTTTTGCCCTGAAATAACGTCAAACTCACGGTAACCTATTGCCCCTTCAGTCAGGGTTAATTGTTGAATTGAACGCACGGCATCAACATCATCAGGTAATTTATCTAAATCAATTGTTGCACTACTCCGATAGTAATTATTGATATCTGGAAGTACCGCTTTACCAAAATAGTTAGTATGGCTTACCGCCCCTAAACTTCTAATTGGTACTCCAGAGACCCCATTAGTATCAACTAATAAACGCGCAGCGCCTGGCATTGCAGTACGATGGAATGCACCGCCTTTTGCTGTTAACGTCGCGCCACCTTGTAGAGAAAGTGATGCTGAAGTATTTTCACCTTGAATATGGCTCGCACTTGCTGTTACCAGTGCTGTATCACCATAACGCGTATAATAAGCATCAGCAGAAGGACGACCACGGCTACTTAAACCAGCACCTAAGCGATAGTTATTATTGTCATCGAGGCGATCAAAATAGCTCACATTATGTGAATTACCATTCTTATTAATTACAGTGTTATAGCTAATTGTCGCTTTATCACTCCAAGGCATACTGACATTAAAATAAACACCATCATCATTGGTGCCATTAAATTTATTGCGGTAAGCAGATAAATTTAAATTAATATTTTTAAAACTACCGATATCCATAAATTTAGATAAAGATAAGTTGTAATAATCGTTATTAGGCTTATTCCAATAAGTTTGGTGGTTATAGTTAAGATAAGCACTTAAGCCTAAATCAGGGAATTGCTTACTTAATGTTATCGTATAAAGCTCTTTATTATTATCGCGGTTGTTATCACGATAACGACGATCTAAATATTGCTCCATACTCATAAAGTCACGTTCTGAGAAGCGGTAGCCGGCGAAAGTCACCTGACCATTAATAGCTTCAAAACGTTTAGAGTAACTGACTCGATAAGAGCCTCCATGATAGCGTTTATCATCATTTGGAATTTTTGCCCAAGAGTGTGTCGCATCAAATGAAATAGCCCCTAATACCATCAAGTCACGACCAATACCTAAAGAAACAGAATTGTAATCGCCAGCAACTAATGAACCGCCATAGAGTGACCAACCATTTGATACCCCCCATGAAAACTCACCCATTGCAAAACTGGGTCCTTCTGTCTTGTGGTCTATATTAGAAGGTTTACCTGCTGATAATTTATATTGCACTCGACCCGGACGTGTTAAATAAGGGATACTTGCCGTATCCATTTGGTATTCTTGTACCGAACCATCTTGCTCTTCAACACGAACATCTAGCTTACCGCTGACGGCATCATTAAGATTTTGAATACGGAATGGACCCGGTGCGACCTGTGTTTCATAGATCACACGGCCTTGCTGGCTGATCGTCACCTTAGCGTTCGACTTTGCAACACCAGTGACTTCAGGTGCATAACCTCTTAAATTAGGAGGCAACATCTGGTCATCTGTTAATAAACTAATACCCGTAAAACGGAAGTTATCAAAAATGTCAGAGCGTGAATAAGTCTCACCCATAACAAGGCGAGCGCCCCACTGGGTTATTGCTCTATAAAGATAATATTGACTCCAATCCCAATCATTTTCAGTACTACCATTCACGCCTGTTGTGTGTTGATAGCTTGCTTGCCAATCAGCACGAAAACGCCATACACCTAAGTTAGCACCCGCAGTACCACTTCCCGTAACTTGTTGTCTTTGCTTACCATTAGCAGGATCGGTCACATTAGCATTCAGGTTATAGTCAAAAAGAAGCCCTGAAATACCTTCATCCCAACGAGATGGTGGGTCCCAATCTTCGGTTGCGTACTCAACATAGGCTTGAGGAATAGTCACAATAAAACTACCTGCACCTAAGTTAGTACTTGTTGTCATACCGGGTATTGATGACTCATCAAGACAGGCACCGCCATCTTTCCAAGTTACCGCTTTGAGCCATTCAGGTTTTAACGTAAATTGATTGACTAATTCACGAGGAATACAAGGAATACTCGCTTTAGGATCATTGTCGGGAACAATATAATTAATCGTATAGAGATCGGGTAATTCATTATTGTTAACTTTAACAATAAATTCATACTTGCCAGGCATAATATAGCCGGCACGAGAAAAGTCTGATAAATCAATGTTTTGTTTATCTTTTAGATCAAGAATATCAGAGTTAAACTCGATATCACCGGCTGCAAATGCCATATTAGAGGCACTCGCCATACCAGCAATAATTAAATAGATCAGTGCCGCTACAGGTCGAATTGTATGCTGATTACTCTTTTTTTCTGCTTTTCTTGAAGCAGTTTTGAATGATTTAGCCATAAATAATCCAACCAATCCATTTAATAATATTCGAGTTTAAAACGCAGGGTTGCTTGATAATTACCTGCTCGTGGAATGTCGTTATTTTTAACAAGCCTTGCTTGATACAACAAAGACAACGATTTGGTATCAATATCCACAGGAGGTAAAGGCTTCCCCGGTGTTGCCAATCTTCCGTAACGGTCAGCAATAGCTAACGAAGCACCTTTAGCATCGCCGAAAAGTTGGAATAATCCGTTCTGTGCGGGGCCTTCAAAAGTAGCAATAAAACGAGGACGTTCAGCTTGTGTACCTTTTTGATCAACAAGAGAACATTCTGTTAATCGAATAGAGAAATATTCAATAGGTCCTTGGCCTTCAACAGCTAAGGTCGGAATAGATACGGTACTCAAAGAGATAACTTGCTCTCGACTTCCTGCCGAGATAGTGCATGTTGGCTCTAATATAGAACCTTGTAGACTAACCACGCCGAATCGCTGATGTGATTTCACATCTTGTTTTATATCGGTCACTGCCATTACAGGCTTAACAAATAGCCCTGTTGTAACAAGTAATAATAGTGGCACTATCTTGCGATTCATTGTTTTCTACTCCATAAGATAAACCATTAAAAATACAGCTAAAAATAAAACTAAAGATAAAGCCCCATACGTCCTTATACAGGGCCTAAAAGAACATCTATTATTGGTAAGTTAATGCGAAAGTAGCGATTGCAGTAAAGTCACCAGGTACAGCTGCTTCTGTTGAAGAACCTTGTAAGTAAGCTGCAAAGTTCAGTTCATTTGAACCATCACGAAGAGTTTGAGCTTTTGTTGGTTCACCTAATTTAATTTGTGTATTACCAGCATCAGTAATAACAACTGCTGCATTTTTCGCTAAACCTTCGATACCTAAAGAGCCTGGCAGAATAGCCGCTGCTTCAGCACCAGTGAAGGTAGTTTGAACTGTTTTATAAGTTTCAGTAGAGCATTGCAGTAATTTAATTTTGAAAGTATTAGAAACACTACGGCCACCATCTTTCAGTGCAGTTGCTGAAACTTGTCCTAGTGGAACACGTTGGTCGCCTGAGTTAGGATCAATTGAACATGGAGCATCGATGATTGAACCCCAAAATTCTACGGTACCATGACCTTGATCCGCAGCGAATGCAGAACCAGCAGCAACAGTTAAGCCTAAACCTAAAACTAAACCTAATTTATTTAATTTCATCTTTATGTTTCCTGAAAATATAAGAACGAAGATATTTAAAATAATAAAATTCAATATAAGCAATATAAGAAGATTGCTTAAATGAATGACTCACTAAATAAAGTTTCTATATTTTGATAAAGTTCATCCAGCCAATTTCATATTTAATTTTGAAATTAGATAAAGGAAGCGTATCAAGTTGGACATATTATTCTCGCAGGTTTTATTTAAGTCAAACTACCCCTATTTCATTAAGTCTATTTTTATTAATTTACTGATATTAGGTGTATTTTTTACATTTTCATACAAAACATTACTTCTTGAAAATGACTGAAATGGATTTTAAAACTAAATTGGCACTCTTAAAAAGAGATATTTAAGATTTAAATTCTGACATTTCGAAATTTAAAGTAAAAAGATCTGACTGTCTTTTTACGAATAGGAGTAATAGTCAATTAAACAATATTTTCTTATTTATTTATTTTAACTCAAAATAACAAAAGTTTTACATTATGAAACAAGTCAGACTTAATATATTGATTTATAACAAGATCAAAATAGCGAATTTGTTAATTAATTTATCATCATTATTTACTCTCATATAGAAACCGCATTAAATAACGCCTTTTGATGATAATCTTAAATGGAAGTAAATATTAAAAACAAAACATCAAATAAATATAACTAATTGTATTTAATGAAAAATTTAATGGTTACAAATTTTATAGTTACGTACTTTTACAATAAACGATATAAAAAAAGTAAAAAAAACATAACCAATTGATTTGTAACTAGTTATACAGATAGGCTAATCAAAAATAGAGTATTTCGATAAAAATTTAACACACTGACATAGGTATTTATACCTAAGAAATTGAAGTCATAAAACGAATTTTTCGTATAATTTGCATTTTTTGATTAAGAACACTCTTACATGTTAACTGACTGATAATTCAAAAAAGAAATTCGTGTAACGCTCATGTTTTTCTCAAAAAAACCCAAAAACCTAATCATTTGATTGAAAATAATTACACTTTTTTTGGGTAAAATTTTTAATGTATTTATTAAGAGCCACTTCAAAAATTGAAATTAATTATTTATTGGATTATTGACTATTTTACGTATTGTTACTAATTTCATTGTTAGCTTATTCATATTATTAAATTCCCATAGGAACTACATTTTTTTATCCAAACAGAAACACAATAAAATACACATTATTTACATTACGAACGCATCAATTTAACATTACTCAGATAATGCGTATAGATATTAATCACTATTACTTGTTTTTTAATTATCAATTTTTTTTCAATAAGAATATTGGTGTTTTTTTAATCCTACGATAAATTAGGAATATTTTTATTTTATCTGAATAGATTTAACCCATTTTCGAATAGTTAATTCATTTAAAGAAGTAAGTTTTAAGGTATATGTTAGAAACAATCCTTTATCGGATGAATAATGATAAGTTAATAATTTAAATAAAAACGGGAATTACATTAGTAGTATTTAATTATTCGGCTAAATACATCTTAATAAGAAGATCATTATTAGAGCATCTTTATTTAATAAATTAATTTAGCTTTATTTATATTTTTCACGATGAAATAAAAAAAAGGCATTTTCAACCTAATAGAAATCAATATTCTCCAAATACTCGCTTTAAGAGTATTCTTATCCTACATTTCAAGAAAAATACCTGTGTTAGATAATTATCATCATCATAAAATGACAATTTTATATTTATGACCCATTTTCTTCTCTATATAAAAGAGTAAAAATTGATTATCCATACCTTCCTTTTTGCCATTCACCATGTCAATAACTTGAGTTTGGCTAACAGAACTTAGTTTTTTTAGCATAAAAAAATGGCAGGGTTTCCCTGCCTTACCAATTTGGTAATCAATCAAAGAAAAAGCATACGCTCTAAAACACCAAGTTTGAGTATCCTTTAGCGATATGCATTAGTATAAAAAAACATCAGGCATCGTTTCAGCAATGATGCTACTTCGTTTATCGGTACATTGATTTTCTGATGACAATTTTGATATAAAACAGTCTTCAAAAAACCAATAAATAGGTGTATTTAGATAGTTGGCTAATAGAACAAGGTAACTTAAATCTATCTTGTTCATCCCGCGCTCATATCGAGAAAATTGCTGTTGGCTTACACCAATTTTTTCAGCGATTTGCATACCGGTATAACCTAATTCTTTACGCTTTTTCTGAATTCGTTTTCCAACCAACGCATTAACATCAATATCTGTAAAATCGTAATTCATCATAATATTCACCCATTATCATGATTAAGGCATCGTTAAAATAATTGATCCTGAACCAGAGAAATAGCCCGGTGCAACGCGACCATTTGTATGTAAAGTAGAACTTACTTTTACAGGCATTGAGCCGCCAGCAGGAACATTAATTATGCTGCCGGTCTCACCTGGATTATCATCAAGAAATAAATCAGCATATAAGCTGTTGTCTGAACGTAAAGGCACTCTTCCGCTATCTGAACCTGATGCAATAACCATGACTTTCATCGCTAAATTACAAGTAACATTGATATTCTGATAACGCTGAGCACCTTCTAAGCTATATTCATCAATATCACCATAATTAAGGTTTACTGCGCCTTCCGTTATTTTGCAGGCTCCAACAGGGGGTGGCGCTATACCACATAATGAACCTGGTAATAAACGCCCACTTGGCGATATTCCACTTGAATTTGGTTGATAAAATAATCCCACACATTCCTGATTAGAATTTAAAGCAGGTCCTACGTGATTTGTTTTTCCTTCAAGTGGAAAGGATATATTTCTTAAAACTTCCTCTCGAACTTCAGCCAAAGTACGCAACTTCTCAATTCTTGTAATAATTTGCTTCGCTGATCCACCAGACCCATCAAGATCATGTTTATGGTTAATCGTTGCATAGCAAGTAGACCATCCATAACAAGGGTTTAATGTTCCTGTTGTTTCAGGGTCCCAACGCTGAATAACATAGGTATAGGTCGCATTTGAGGGTGTTCCTGTCGATTCAGTAATATAAGAAAAGATAGATGCCATTGCCGGTGCTGAAAACAACAAACCTATTGCAATACATAAAGCCGGAAGTCGCTTTAATATGGACATATAAAACCTCAACCCTAATAATTAGTCATAATTCAAATGGAATGTGGCGATTGCACTAAATGGACCGCGTTTAATGGATTGGTTCGCAATCGCATCCGGCTCCCCTTGAATAAAGGCATAAAAATTTAAAATCGTGTCATCCGCATTTAATGACATTTTGTCTGTTTCTTTATTAACAGGTAGTGCATTTCCATTTTCAGATTCCAGTCCAACAGCAATACCCGCCGCTTGACTGCTTGGGCTAATCGCTAAAAAACCTTGTCCTGCCATGGCTTGATTTTCATCCCCTTTAAAGGTGATCTTGACGCTTTTACCAATCGTTAAATCACATTCGGACAAGCGTATTTGAAACAACTTGCTTGGTGTTCTTTGATACGCATAAAGGTTTTTGTCCGGTATATTGCCAAAATCTAACTCAACGGTTTCGTCACCGGGCTTTATGGTGCAAGGCTCGTCAACTAATATGCCGTGAAAACGCATATTGTCTGGTGCTGATAAAGCGACTGGTGTGGCTCCCGTAAATATGGCAAGACCCAATACGAACGGGATCGATAATCTTTTTATATTCATCAATACGCTCCTATTGGTATTCGGCAAGCAGTGTTGCCGACACTTCAAATGCACCTTCAGGCAAAGTGCTACCGGGTCTTTTAACGGGCACCGCTTGGATCACGGGAGGGCTATCGGGTGATATCGCAATACGCTCGTTTAATTTAAAAGGCTTACCATCTTGCGTAAGATGAATGCCTAAATCTGGAATATTGGTTTGTAGCGCAGCTTCATCAAACTGTGTTTTAGGACCAATAATAGAAAGTCCTAAATCCCAACCTTTTAAATTTGGATCACAGACCAATCGATAATTCACCGATTCGGTATAGTTAATGCCATCTACTTTATGAATACCTACGTTGTGCCCAAAATAGACATCAATGAGTTCGTTGTTACTAATAACACAAGGGGGTGGCACTAATAAGGTGCCATATAATTTCATATTAGGTGCGTCTGCACTCATGACAGAATAAGAATTCAGTAATGCGATCAGACATAGGTACTTTAATTTATTCATCTTCTGACCTCTTACTGATAATCCACATGCAGTGTGCCACTTGCGACAAAATCACCACCCACTAAGCTTTCATTCTGATCACGAACAGGAATAGCTTCTAATTCAGGTAAGTTGGGATAGGTAAAATTTACCGCTTTACCTAAATCTAATAAGTTTCCCTGATACAGAATACGCACCCCTAATCCCGTAATATTGGTTTGTAGCGCATTTGAATCGAACCCCGTTGCGCTCCCCGTAACATAAACTTTCATGGCATTAGTTGGCATTTTTTGGCAAGTCGCGGTGTAGTGAACAGGCTCTTTATAACGAACCCCATCAATACGAGTACTCATTACCTCACCAAAATTAACTTCGATCATTTTGCCGTCATTAATTAAGCAAGGCGGTGGCGCAATGACATTCCCTGAAATATTGATATAAACAATTCCCGGAATAACATCTTTCACCGCTCTAGCGGGTAAATTCGCAACAGCAGTAAAACTTAGGCCTCCAGTAAACGTTGCCAAAATAAGAATCAACACTGCTTTGCTTGGGCTAAACCGCTGTTCCATTTTCATAAAATAGACCTATTTAGTTTCCTGCTGATGTTTCTGTAACTTTGCATTCATTGCCAGTACAGGTGAATTTCATTTGTGGTCGTCCACCGTAATCATTGATGTAACTGAGTACAGGCGATGCGCCAAACGCAGAAGTATGCAGATTTATCGTTCCTGTGCTTTTAGGGGCAATCATGATTGGTTCAAAACCATCAAGGCTTTTTCCTTGTAATCCTGTTAACCCATCCACTAATGTCACGTAATAAGGTGTTGGGTTATTCACTTCATAGCGATCGCCTTTCTTTATTAAGGTGATTTTTTCCTGCCAAGGATGGGTGAGATCCGTTTGTGTGGCATAAATCGATGCTGGGCGATAAAACAACTTAATTCGTGTTTGCAATGCAATTTGCAACACGTTGGGTTTATCACTACGAGGTGGAATTTCGCGCAAGTTAAAATAGAAAACGCTTTCTCTATCTTGAGGTAATTTGGCAATGTCAGGTAATGACTGCACTTTTACTTGGCTTTTATCGCCCGGCTCAATACGCTGAATAGGCGGTAAAACTAATAATGGGCTGTCAATACGTTCTCCATTTTCATTTTCCATCCAGCCCTGAGCCAAGTAAGGCAGTTCTTTATTTTGATTACTGACATTTAAGCTAATAGATTTATCTGCACCATTAAAAATGACACGCGTTCTATCTAAAGCAATCGCAGCAAGAGCTTGACTAGTAAAGACCATTCCAGTCAATAAAGTGGTTGTTACAATGAATAAGCGCTTTGATAACATCATTTTAAATTACTCTTTTTGTCTGAAATTATTTTTATCTTTCCCTTCTTTCCTAACCTTATTGCGTGATCAATTGAGGTTTAGGTAAGGGTTCTGTTCTTTGATTGATTGTTGAAGGTGTTGCTGTACCATCACCACAAGTCAGTAGTAATGAAGACATAAATAATCCTTCAACTAATGTTGGAATACGGACTTTGCACTGCTCTTGACCATTCCAACGAACACTCAATACATCATCACTGTTAATCCCCGTCAGATAGACATTCCCTCCATCATTGACAATACCTAGCTCACGCCCTTTCTCGGTAGTGACACTGGCACCAAACGGTGGATAAGTTCCATCTTGTAAGCGAATGACAGCCATGGCTTTTTGTCCCGATACCACATCAAAGTGGCGGTAGCCTATTGCGCCTTCTGTTAGGGTTAGCTGTTGAATTGAGCGTAATGCTTCAGCGTTATCTGGCATCTGATCAAGGTCGATGCTGGCACTACTGCGGTAATAATCATTGATATCAGGCAGCACGGCTTTACCAAAAGCATTAGTACGCGTAATAGCGCCGATACTTTTCACTGGCACATCTGAAATGCCATCGGTATCAACAAGTAAACGAGTACTCCCCGTACGGCTTGTACGGTGTAATGCACCACCTTTTGGTGTTAATGTTGCCCCACCTTGTAGTGATAATGTGGCTGATGTGTATTCACCATTAATATGGCTTGCACTAGCCGTGACCAATGCAGCATCAGCGTAATGCATGAGATAGGCATCGGCGGATGGTTTACCGTTACTGCTTAAACCCGCACCAACACGATAGCTACTATTGTCATCAATACGATCGTAATAACTGACATTATGTGAATTACCGTGTTTATTAATCACCGTGTTATAGCTGATAGTTGCGCGATCGCTCCAAGGCATACTGACATTCATATAAACGCCATTATCATTGGTGCCATTGAATTTATTGCGAAACGCCGACAGACTGAGATTGATATTTTTAAAGCTACCAATATCCATCGTTTTGGCTAATGACAAGTTATAGTTATCATTATTAGGCTTATTCCAATAAGTCTGATGACTATAGTTTAAGTAAGCACTCAATCCCCATTCAGGGAACTGCTTACTAAACATAATGGTATAAAGCTCTTTATTGTTATCTTCTTCACCACCACGATAACGGCGATCTAAGTATTGGTTCATACTCATAAAGTCACGTTCAGAGAATCGATAGCCTGCAAATGTTACTTGGCTATTTATTTGTTCAAAACGTTTTGAGTAACTGACTCGATAGGAGCCACCGTGATAACGCTTGTCATCACTTGGAATTTTTGCCCAAGAATGTGTCGCATCAAAAGAGATAGCCCCCAGTGCCATTAGGTCACGACCAATACCCGCAGAAACTGAGTTATAATCGCCCGATACTAATGAACCACCATAAAGTGACCAACCGTTACTGATCCCCCATGAGAATTCACCCATACCAAAAATAGGACCTTCTGTATTACGGTTCATATCCGACGGCTTACCCGCAGATAATTTATATTGCACTCGGCCAGGGCGTGTTAAATAAGGAATACTTGCCGTATCCATTTGAAATTCTTGAACAGATCCATCTTGCTCTTCAACACGTACATCTAATTTGCCACTCACTGCATCATTGATGTCTTGAATACGAAACGGCCCCGGAGCAACCTGAGTTTCATAGATCACACGACCTTGCTGGCTAATCGTCACTTTGGCATTCGTTTTTGCTACACCCGTTACTTCAGGAGCATATCCCCTTAAGTTAGGTGGCAGCATATTGTCATCCGTAGACAAGTTAATCCCAGTAAAACGGAAGTTATCGAAAATGTCAGAACGCGAATAAGTCTCCCCCATCACAAGGCGAGCGCCTAACTGCGTGATAGCTCTATAAAGATAAAGCTGGTTCCATTTCCAACTATTTTCAGTACTATCAGGAAGACCGGTTGTATGCTGATAACTTGCTTGCCAATCGGCACGGAAACGCCAAACACCAAGGTTTGCACCCACGGTTCCTAAGCCTGTCACTTGTTGGCGCTGTTTTCCTTTCGCGGGATCAGTCACGTTAGCATTGACGTTATAGTCAAAAAGCACACCTGAAATACCGTGATCCCAACGAGAAGGTGGATCCCAGTTTGGTGCTGAATATTCAAGATATGCTTGAGGAATAGTAAGAATAAGATTGCCGTTTCCCAGACTTGCATTTACCGTCATGCCGGGAATAGAAGAGATATCAAGACAACTTCCGTTATCTTGATATTTCACTTTTTCAGCCCATTCAGGTTTTAACCCTATTTGATGGATCAACTCTGGCGGTAAGCAAGCTTCGCTACCTTTAGGATCATTGGCTGGTACAACATAGCTAATGTTGTAGAGTTCAGGGAGTTCATTATTATTTACGCGAACAACAAACTCATATCGGCCGGGCATAATATACCCAGCGCGAGAGAAATCTGATAAGTCGATATTTTGCTTATCTTTTAGATCTAAGATATCGGCATTAAATTCAATATCACTATTTGCTAAAGCTGAACTTGAAATACTGGAAGCGCCAGTAAGAATTAAATAGATCAGTACAGCAACAGGCCGAATAGTATGTTGTTTTTTCTTTTTTTCCGTCCCTAAACCAACAGTTTTGAATGTTCTAACCATAAGTTATCCAACCCGATCCATTTAATAGTATTCCAGCTTAAATCGCAGCGTTGTTCGGTAATTTCCAGCTTTTGGTATTTCGTTATTTTTGACTAATCGCGCTTGATAAAGTAACGCCATTGATTTGGAGTCAATACTAACTGGGGGTAATGGCTTACCCGGAATAGCTCGCCTTCCATAACGATCCGCTATTGCTAATGACGCACCTCTCGCTTCACCAGAAAGTGCAAAATTGCCATTATCGTTAGAGGGACCTTCAAACGTTGCAATAAAACGAGGGTTGTCCGCTTCCTGACCTTTTTGTTCAATTAGCGTACATTCCGTTAATCTGATAGAAAAATACTCAATAGGTCCTTGCCCTTCAGTCACCAACATTGGAATCGAAACCGTTGTTAGTGGAATAACTTGTTCACCACTTCCTGCTGCAATCGTGCAAGAGGGTTCTAAAATAGAGCCTGAAAGATTAAGTACCCCAAATCGCTGATGCATGTTTTTATCTTGTTTTACATCACTCGCTTCTGCTGTTGTTATCAGTAAGCTGGCAATAAGGCATAGCCATAGTGGTGTCATCTTGCGATTCATATTTTTCTCCGTAAGAAAAAAATCGTTAAAAATAGACACAGGAAATAAAGCGCTGTACATCCTTGTACAGTGCTTATTTTTTCTTACTGATAAGTCAGCGCGAAAGTTGCGATTGCAGTGAAGTCACCTGGAACGGCAGCTTCTGCAGAAGAACCTTGTAAATAAGCAGCAAAGTTCAGATCGTTATTACCATCACGTAATGTTTGAGCAGCACTTGGTGTGCCTAATTTGATTTGTTTGCCACCCGCATCGGTGATAACAACAGCGGCATTTTTAGCGATACCTTCAATACCTAAAGAACCGGCTAAGATGTCTGCATCTTCTGAACCAGTGAAGGTTGTTTGAACAGTTTTATAAGTTTCTGTTGTGCAATTCTCTAAAGTAATTTTAAAATCACGAGAATTACTACGGCCACCATCTTTTAATGAAGCAGTCGAAATTTGACCTAATGGAACAGTTTGATTTTCTGAATCAGGATGAATAGAACAAGGTGCATCAATAATTGAACCAACAAATTTAACTGTACCGTGACCTTGATCAGCAGCAAATGCAGAACCCGCAGCAACAGATAAACCTAAGCCAAGAACTAACGCTAATTTATTTAATTTCATCTTTTTGTTTCCTAAAATATAAAGGACGAAGACATTAAAAATAATAAATTCATTAGGATTGGATTATTCCTAATTGAATGACTCATTTATTGAGTTTTTGAATTTTGGTATACCTGTGCCCGTCCAAAACGAAATTAAATATCGTTAAAAACAAAACAAAATACACCAAATTGTTTTGTTAAAAATTTTCATCTCGAAATTAAACACATTTAGATAATCAAACTTTAAATATCGGAAAAAGAGTTTATAATTCTAAGTGCAATTACTATAATTTGTGAAAAAAGTAAAAAAATTTATTTCTGGATTTTAAACAAAGTAACCAATCGTGTTCGCTTTTTAAAATAATGATAAATATCAATATGTTAAATAAATGAAAATAAGTGATAGACATTAAATTTGACTTAAGTGAAAAGCCAGAGAATAATAGTAAACAATTTGGTGTATTCTGTTTATTTCTCTAAAGATAACCAAATTCCTGTCCATGCTCATTTTTCGCTTTTCCAATCAATCACTTTCATTTTCTGAAAATAAATAAACTTTCAATAAACTTGTTTAAAATGAACAAGTAAAAGTACAAGCATAAAAAAAATACAACTCTTTATTGATGTATATTACTTGTTATAGTGATGCATCAATTGACTTTTGTTCTTTGTTATCTCATTGAAAAGGTTATGAAAATGAAGCAGCGCAAGTTTCTTACACGTTTTGAGATTAATTCTATTTTGAAGCAAGCAAAGGAAGGACGATATCCAGAAAGAGATTACTGTATGTTTTTAATGTGTTTTTTACATGGATTTCGCGTAAGTGAGCTATGTAATTTAACCTTAAGCGATATTGATTTAGAAAGTCGGATACTCTATGTCAGGCGCTTAAAAGGCGGTTTATCAACCACACAGCCGATTATAGAAGAGGAATATGAAGCGTTAGTTAACTGGTTGAAAAAAAGGGAAACATGGAGAGAAGCGGATTCTGAATGGGTGTTTTTATCGCAAAAAACCGGCGCTATTTCGCGTCAGCAAGTATATGGATTACTTCGCCGTTTAGGTAAAAAAGCTAATGTGTCCATTACTCCTCATCCTCATATGTTACGCCATGCCTGTGGCTATGCACTTGCTGATTTAGGTAGAGATACTCGTTTAATTCAAGATTATTTAGGGCATCGTAATATTTCACATACCGTTATCTACACCGCAAGCAATTCAAAACGTTTTGTTCACATTTGGGATACAATAAATTAATATTTATTTTTTAATAAAAATAGTTTTCGAGAATTATTGCATTAATTATAATAGGCTATATTTTTTCAATGAGAATAAAGATATTTTTTGTATTTTTTATTAAAAAAAGATTAACACAATTTAATATCAAATATAAAAATAACATTTTTATGCTTAATTAAAGATATTCTTTATGGAAAAGTAATCCTATTTTATGCATAATCTTTTATCATTCTAAATTTAATGATGTCTATTATCGCCATTTCAAACAGGTATAAAAAACCACCAGATACATTAGAATAATTTATAACAAACTAAGAGTCATATTAGATAAAGTTTATTCAAAATATTATTAGCTGTTATTTGTCGTATTTTCCTACATATTATACATATTAGGTAATCACTATCCCTAGAAATAGAAAGAGGGATAGTGATTACCTGTTGCATATAAAAAAAGACCTCATATCAAGCGTATAAAATAGACTTATCGACGGAAACAGCGAAAAATCCCCCTCTTAGCCTTATCTAAATAGGCGTTACTATTAAAAATACACGCTCTGTTTTGTCTTTAATAAAGGCTAATACAAGAATGCTTCTAACGCTTTCCTCGCCGAGTTATTACTGTGTTTATCAAAAAGTTTGCTTTTTTTTGATGAAGTAGAAGAGAAACAATCCTCAAAAAACCAATGAATAGGGGTATTTAAGTAGTTCGCTAATAACACAAGATAACTTAAATCTATTTTATTCATTCCTCTTTCATAACGGGAGAATTGTTGTTGGCTAACACCTAATTTAGCCGCTAATTGGCTTCCCGTGTAACCTAACTCTTTACGTTTTATCTGTATCCGTTTACCTACGAGTACATTTACATCAATATTTGCGCGACGATATCTCACCATGATATTTCAACCTTTTATTATGGTAACGTTAAGATCAACGCCCCAGAACCAGAAAAGTAACCAGGAGCAACATGTCCATTGGTTATCAATTTAGAACTTACTTGTATAGAGGTCATTTGGCCTTTGCCAACAAAAATGACATCCCCCTCTTCACCAGGCCTGTCATTAATAAATAAATTAGCGTACAAACTATCATCACTGCGTAGTGATACTCCCCTGCTCATCATTCCTGTTGCAATAACATTTAAAGTAACATCTTGATTACACGTTATATTTACTGTTTTTGAACGCACTGCACCATCCAATTCATTTTCACTAAGATTGCCGTAATTTAAATCGACAGAATCGGCTAAAATGTCACAGTGCCCAATAGGAGGAGGCGCAATAGCACAGATAGACCCTGGCAATAAATAGCCATTGTCAGCAAAACCATAAGCATTAGGCTGATAAAAAATCCCCACACATTCTTGAAGAGAGTTCGTATCAACGTATCGATGTATTGCTACATCGGGGCCATAAGGAAATCCCCCTAATTCTTTCGTAACCGCAATACGTAAATCTTCCATAGTGCGGTATTTATGCCCATCACTTAGAATGGTTCTCGTTGCAGAACCACCGGATTGATTAGGTTGATGGCGATGATTAATCGTTATATAACAAGGTTTTTTCTTATAACAAGGATTCATTGCTGTAGGCGGCTCAGGGTCCCAACGCTGGATGATAAAAGTGTAATCAGCACCTTTTCCATCAGTACCAACCGGCTTCGATTCTGTAATATAAGAAAAAATCGCCGCAAGTGAGGATGTTGAAAAAAATAACGTGGTAGTGAATAAAGAAAAAAGTAATCTTCGTTTAAATATCAGCATATAAACCCCAAGTTAACACTAGTCATAATTCAGATGGAATGTAGCAATAGCGCTAAAACGACCCCGTCTTATTGACTGGTTAGTGATAGCTGCTGGCTCGGCTTGAATAAAAGCACTAAATTTTAAAACGGAGCTTCCTGAATCTAGGGCTATACTGCTAGATTGCTGATTTATCCGTAACGGGCTTCCATTGGCGTCCTCTAACCCAATGGCAATTCCAGAAGCTCTACTACCTGGGCTTAATGCAAGAAAACCTTTCCCTGCCATTGCTTGATTTTCATCTCCTTTAAAAGTGACTCGGACTTTTTTATTAATCGAAAGATCACATTCTGATAAATGGATCTCAAATCCTTGGCTATCTGTTCTGCCGATCCCCGTATAAAAAAAGTTCTCTGGCACATTGCCGAATGTGAGTATCACCGTTTCATCCCCAGGATTAATGACGCAGGGATCATCCACTAATTCGCCATAAAAACGCATATTAGGATTTGCATTAACCATTGAAATATTCCCTATTAATAAAAGGGTACTCAGTGATAATATTTTTAATGCCATCCTCATACTCCTATTGATATTCAGCAAGTAAGGTTGCCGTTGTTTCAAAAGCCCCTTTTTGTAAAGTACTTCCGGGTCTTTTTACGGGAACAGCTTGAATTATGGGAGGTTTATTGGGCGTAATAACAAAGCGTTCATTTAAAATAAAAGGCTCGCCATCTCTTGTAATATGTATAGCTAAATCCGTGATATTGGTTTGTAATGCCGCATCATCGAATTGACTTTTGATCCCTATAATTGAAAGCCCTAATGCCCACTGCGTTGAGTTACCTTCGCATTTCAAGGTGTAATTCACAGGTTGCGTATAATTAATACCGTCAATTCGATTAGCACCAACATTGTTGCCAAAATAGACGCTAATCATTCCGTTGTCCTGAATCACACAAGGTGGTGGAATTAATAACGTGCCAAATAGCCTCAAATTAGGTTCATCAGCGTCACTCCATAATGGAAAAACAGCAAATAAAGTAATAAGCAAAGCCTGTTTTGATTTAGAAAACATCAAATATCCTCCTACTGATATTCCATACGTAATGTTGCGGTAGCAGAAAAATCCCCTCCGGTTAACGAAGTAGAAAGATCACGCACAGGCACAGCTTCAAGTACAGGTAAATCAGGGTAGGTAAAATTAATTTTTTGACCTAACTTAAGTTCTTTGTTCTGATACAAAACACGCACACCTAAACCCGGTATATTTGTCGTTAAAGCATTTGCATCAAAAAAAGTTCCATTGCCATCGACTGAGAGATTCAGTGTATTGATAGGCATATGCTCACATGAAGCATTGTAATTAATAGGTCGCTTATAATTAGAACCATCAACCTGAGTACTCAGTATTTCACCAAAATTAACTTCTACTGTTTTGCCATCATTTATCATGCAAGGTGGGAATGCGATAACATAACCAGTGATATTAATTCGAATAGGATAGATAGGCTCCACGGGATCATCGCGTGACACCATTGCTCTAGGAAATACGTTTGCAACAGCAGTTGAACTTACTCCTCCCATAGAAATAAGTAGAATAAAAATAAAGATTGCCAAAATCCCATTAAACTGCTGTTTTATAAACATATTTCACCCTATTAATATCCAGAGTCGGTTTCTACAACTTTGCATTCAGAGCCATTGCAGTTAAATTTCAATCTCGGGCGTCCACCATAATCATTGATATAACTTAATACGGGGAACACACCAAATTCAGAAGCTTTTAAGTTCAGTTTTCCCTGCCCTTTAGGATCAACCATTAAAGGCACAAACCCCTCTAAACTCTCACCTTTAAGTTCTGTTAATCCGTCAACAATAGTGACGTAATAAGGCGTTGGGTTATGCACAATGTAACTATCGCCTTGCTTAGTTAAGGTGATTTTTTCCTGCCAAGGATTACTTAAATCGGTTTGTGTGGCATAAATTGCTTTTGGTCGATAAAACAATTTAATTCTCGTTTGTAATGCTATTTGTAATACATTAGGTTTATCGCTGCGTGGCGGAATTTCGCGTAAGTTAAAATAAAAAACACTCTCTCTATCATTGGGTAATTTAGAAATATCTGGCAGTGCTTGTATTTTTATTTGGCTTTTATCACTTGGTTCAATTCGTTGGATAGGTGGCAATACAATAAGGGGGCTTTCTATTTTTTCCCCGTTCTCATTTTCCATCCATCCTTGAGCTAAATAAGGCAATTCTTTATTTTGATTACTAATATTAAGACTTACTGATTTTTCGCCACCATTAAAAATAACGCGAGTACGATCTAATGCGATCGCGGCTATCGCTTGTTGAGTAAAAATCATTCCCGTCAATAAAGTGGTTGCTACAATGTATGAACGTTTCAAAGCCATCATCTTTAATTACTCTTTTTTCTGTAAATTATTTAATTGCTAGATTGAAAGAATTTTTTCGGTTTATGTTCTTCCACCAGCGGTGTTGTAATCGCAGGTGATCCTCCTTCACACGTTAATGCTAAAGAAGTGATCAGTTGAGCATCCGCTAATTGAGGTATAATTAGCTGGCATTGATTGCGGCCGTTCCAACGTACATTTAGCGTATCGCCAGAATTAATACCGCTTAAATACACATTACCGTTATCATTAATGATGCCTAATTCACGACTATTTAATGTCATAACGCTTGCGCCAAAAGGTGGATAAGTTCCATTTTGTAGACGCACAATTGCCATCGCTTTTTGTCCTGAAATCACATCAAATTGGCGATAACCAATAGCCCCTTCTGTCAACGTTAATTGTTGAATTGAGCGTAATGCTTCAACATTATCTGGCAATTTTTCCAAATCGACAGAAGCACTTCCCAGATAGTAATTATTAATATCGGGAATGACTGCTTTACCAAAATAATTAGAATGAGAAACGGCATTCAAACTTTTCACCGGTACGTTAGCGACGCCTTTTGTGTCAATTAATAGTCGAGCAGCACCTGGAATACTATTTCGATGAAAATCACCGCCTTTACTTGTTAATGTTGCCCCACCTTGAAAAGATAAAGAGGCAGAGGTGTAATCACCATTAATATGACTTGCTGAAGCCGTTACCAATGCGGCATCACCATAATGGGTATAGTAAGCATCCGCAGATGGTTTACCGCGACTACTGACTCCCGCACCTAAGCGATAGTTATTGTTATCATCAATACGATCAAAATAGCTGAGGTTATGTGAGTTACCGCCACGATTAATAACGGTGTTATAACTAATAGTGGCTTTATCGTTCCACGGCATACTGACATTTAAATAAACACCGTTATCATTATTCCCATTAAATCTATTTCGATAAGCCGATAAACTCAGATTAATATTTTTAAATTTTCCAATATCCATATATTTTGATAAGGAGAAATTGTAATAATCGTTATTAGGTTTATCCCAGTATGTTTGATGGTTATAGCTAATGTAGGCACTTAATCCCCATTGCTGAAATTGCTTACTTAATGTAACGGTATAAAACTCTTTATTATTGTCTTGAGAGCCATTGCGATAACGACGATCTAAATACTGATCCATACTCATAAAGTTGTGATCAGAGAAGCGATAACCTGCAAATGTCAGTTGCCCATCAATTGATTCAAAACGTTTTGAGTAACTAACACGATAGGAGCCACCGTGATAATGCTTATCTTCATTGGGAACTTTGGCCCATGAATGAGTAGCATCAAAAGAAATCGCACCTAACATCATTAAATCGCGACCAAAACCAATCGATGTTGAGTTATAGTCACCTGAAACTAACGCTGCACCATATAAAGACCAGCCATTATTGATACCCCAAGAAAACTCTCCCATACCAAAAATAGGACCTTCTGTTTTATGATCAATCTTAGAAGGCTTACCTGCTGATAATTTATATTGAACACGACCTGGGCGTGTTAAATAAGGAATATTTGCTGTATCCATTTGATATTCTTGTATGGAGCCATCTTGCTCTTCAACACGAATATCTAAACGCCCACTCACTGCATCATTCATATCTTGAATATGGAATGGCCCTGGTGCGACTTGTGTTTCATAAATAACGCGGCCTTGCTGACTAACAGTCACTTTGGCATTCGTTTTTGCTATCCCTGTTATCTCAGGTGCATACCCTCGTAAATTAGGCGGTAACATCTGATCATCAGAATTAAGGCTAATTCCTGTAAAACGGAAATTATCTAAAATCTCAGAACGTAAATAAGATTCGCCCATAATAAGGCGACTTCCCCACTTAGAGATCGCACGATAGAGATAATATTGGTTCCATTTCCAACTGTTTCTTGTGCTATCAAAAACCCCAGTGGTATGTTCGTAACTTGCTTGCCAATCAGCTCTAAAACGCCAAACACCTAAATTGGCTCCCGTTGTCCCATTTCCTGTGACTTGCTGTTTTTGTTTTCCATCTGTGGGATTTCTGACATTGGCATTAACGTTATAGTCAAATAGCACGCCTGCAATTCCCTCATCCCAACGAGAAGGTGGCTCCCAGTTAGGTGATGAATATTCCACATAAGCTTGAGGAATGGTTATTGCAAAAACACCACTCCCTAAGTTTGTTTTTATCGTCATCCCTGGTAATGATGCCTCATTAAGACAAGCGCCATCATCTTTCCATGTGATTTTTGTAAGCCACTCGGGTCTCAATGCAAATTGCTCAACTAATGGCGGCGGAATACAAGGCTCACTCCCTTTTGGATCATCTTTAGGCACAAGATAATCAATGCTATATGAATTACTTAGCTCGTGATTATTAATATTAATAATAAAATCGTATCGACCAGGAGTGATATACCCCTCTTGAGAAAACCCTGATAAATCAATATTTTCTCTATCTCTTAAATCAAGAATATCTGAGTTAAACTCAACGTTATTTGTTGTAGCAAATGCCAAATGAGGAACACCTGACATGCCCCAAATAACGCAATAGATCAGTGTGGCAATAGGGAGAATTCTGTACTGCTTATTCTTATCTTCAACTTTTGTATCAGTAGTCTTGAATAATTTAGCCATAAATAAACCTAACCAATCCATTTAATGATATCTAAATTGGGAATTTAGTGTTGCGAGATACTAAATACCCATTTATGGAAAATCATCGCTTTTGACTATCCGTGCCAATAATGAAAAAACATGAAATAAGAGTAGAAGTTACACTAAATAAAGTTGCCCAATAACAACGCTTAGTCAAAATAATACAGGTCAGTTTTAACGCCCTATTTTCAACACTTATTGAACCCAATCGCGGACAAATACTTAAACTTTGCTTATATTTAAGCCATGCTTATATTAGTAATATCAATCATGTCAATGTGTCGCGATTTTTTCTCTACTCCAAAATTTAAAATAGCTCCTAAGAAAATAAACTCTGTATATCCTTATACAGAGTTTGCTTTTGCTATTATTGGTAAGATAATGCGAAGGTTGCGATAGCAGTAAAATCACCAGGTACTGCGGCAGCTTTTGTTGAACCTTGTAAATAAGCGGCAAAATTTAAATCATTATTGCCATCATTTAGCATTTGAGCTGCACTTGCTTGACCTAATTTAATTTGCTCACCACCCGCATTGGTAATGACAACAGCTGCATTTTTAGCGATACCCTCAATACCTAAAGAGCCTTCTAAAACATCAGCTGCTTCTGCGCCAGTAAACGTGGTTTTTACTGACTTATAAGTTTCAGTAGAGCACTGTAACAGCTTGATTTTGAATGATTGAGAATGGCTACGGCCACCATCTTTCAGCGCACTTGTTGAAACTTGACCTAAAGGAATGCGTTGAGCGCCAGATTCAGGATCAATAGAGCATGGAGCATCGATGATTGAACCGTAGAACTCAACAGTACCATGACCCTGATCACCAGCTGCAAACGCAGAACTAGCCATTACAGATAAACCTAATACCAAACCTAGTTGTTTTAATTTCATTTTATGTTTCCTAAAATAAAGTAATTAATGAAAATATAATAATTAACAACAATTAATTAATCAGGTAAATTAGCCCATAAAATACGGCTAAATAACCATGCTTAATAAAATTACAGGATTCTATTTATTTACCAAACCCAATCACCTTGATTATTAATTGGCTAATTAAATTAATTGAATAATAATTAATTTATGCAATTAGATAACAGGTCATATCAAGTTAGGCTTATTATTCTCTGCGTTTTTATTTAAGTCAAACCGCATAATTTTAATTAAATATAAATTTATTAATTCACTGATATTAATTGTATTTTTTATTGGAATACTCAGAATATAATTACACTCATAAAGAGTGATTGAAACAATCATCTAAAAATAAGTTCGACATGGGAAATGATTAGGGTTTAAATTCTGATTTGAATGAATTTAAAGATTAAAATGTTATTTATGCTTTTTTAAAATAGATATGGGATAAAAATAATACTACTTATATTCTTACTGCATCACCATTTTAACTAATTTTTTACAATTTTTTAATAAATATAGATAACCAATTGATTTAAATAATTATTAATATATAGAATTGTTAATTATTTTTATATTAAATTGTTCCATTTCAATACAACTAAGTTATAAAAAACAATGCCCAATAAGCTCCTTATTTAAGGAATAACTGTAACACATTGAATACAAACAAAATTAAATCATTAATTTGCTATATTTATTAATAAATTACTCATACATTCTTCCATCCCTACTTAATATATAAGTAAATATACTCCAAATGTATTATTTTTATCCATGCAAAAAACCACATTTATATCAGATATATTTGCATATTTTAAAGTATAAAATAAAAGCAATTTTGTTTCATAATGTAAAAAAGATTAATTTTATATTTATACAAAAAACAACAATAACGATAGAAAAAAGATCTTAAATCTAATTAATATTAATTTTTACAATAAGAATAAAAGATATTTTTGAAAAATAAAGCAACATTTAGGATAACCCTTAATCATTTTCTTTGTATATAGGCGATATTTTACACGCTGAATAAAGAATAGTGTTAATGCCTAAATAATATACATTGTTTTCATTTACATTAATGTATATCTAAATCTCAACATGATTATCTAAATAAGATACTCATATTAAGTTGACTATAAGGGTTGTTTTTTTCAATCTTAACTCGCTAAATAGCAAAATTAAGCACTATCAATTAACGTGATTACGCTCTGCGTCAAAAAACAAATTGTTACAGTTTGTTAACTCACGAAAAGAAAATTGTAACAGCGGTAATACATGGCACAATAGCTTAAAGTTCCTACGTTAAGTTAGGGGTGAATTCAACATGGAGAAAATATTTCATTATGGAGCTGACTTTTTTAGGCACAAATGCTGGCGTTCCTTCTAAAGATCGCAATGTCACAAGTATGGTGCTCGATTTACAAAATAAACAAAAAAGTATGTGGATGTTTGATTGTGGCGAAGCGACACAACATCAAATATTGCATACCCGCGTGAAACTGCCGCGTTTAAATAAAATTTTCATTACCCACTTACATGGTGATCATATTTTTGGTTTACCGGGATTACTTTGTAGCCGCTCAATGGGTGGAACGGAAACACTTTTAACGGTATATGGTCCTGCAGGTATAAAAGCCTTTATAGAAACGGCGCTAACATTAAGCCAATCCTATTTAACTTACCCTATTAATATTGTTGAAATTGACAAAGCCGGCTTTCTGTTTGAAGAAGAAGGTATAAAAGTCAGTTGTGAGGCATTGTCTCATCCCGTGCCTTGTTTTGGTTACCGCTTAGAAGAAGAAAACAAACTAGGTAAATTAGATGCAGAAAAACTGAAAGCGGAAAATATTCCTGCTGGTCCTTGGTTACAAGACTTAAAGCAAGGCAAAACCATAACATTACCAGATGGGCGAACTGTTAATGGTAAAGACTATATTGGTGAAGAAATAAAAGGTCGTTGTATTGCGATTTTTGGGGATACTCAACCTACGCCTAATGCATTAAAGCTGGCTAATAACGCAGATGTTATTGTTCATGAAGCGACGTTTAAACATGAAATGGCAGAGCAAGCAAACAGCCGAGGGCATTCAACAACAGTACAAGCGGCACAGTTAGCCAAAGATGCGAATATCAAAAGACTGATTATCACGCATATTAGTAGTCGTTATTCACCGCAAGAGTGTGCTGAATTACTCAATGAAAGCCAACAAATCTTTAGCCATACTGAAATGGCCTCTGATTTTGAGGTATTTAAGTTGTAATTGTGCTTTTGCCATATCACAGTGGCGATATATGTCGCCACTGTAATAAATCAGACGCCACTCATCGACGTATATTTTAGCGATTTATCTATAACGTAGTTCGTTTTATCTTTCCATCTTGCAAAATAAAATTGACTTTTCCATCCCAAAATTCAGCCAAGAAAATATCTTCTGGTTTATCAATATGCTGATTTTTCATCTCATCTTGTAACCACGTTTCATCTTTTTCTATTTGTGCTAACTCTGATGTTCGAATAACACCGTCTTTCATAACAATAATCGAAGGCATTTTTGCGCCATCACATACCACAGTGATTTGTCCATCCGGTTCAATTTGTGCGTAATTGACCTCTTGAAACGAATGAATACCCTGAGCATGAAGACGAGACGTGATATTTAAAATGTCTATTTTGTTCTTTTTCTCCATGATGTTCTCCATTATAAACTCGCCCTTCTTTATAATAGGAATAGGATTACCAATGGTCACTGCACGGAAGAAGTTGAAGCGCTTACTGATATAATTAAGCAAAGAGATAAAACAAACACCTATTAAGAAGACAATAATATATTGATAAAGAGGGATCGCATCGGTATAAATTACCCCACCCATAATGCCACCGAGTACAAAATTTCCAATAAAATCAATAGGTGTTAATTGAGAGAGTTGTGTTTTACCCGATAAATTCATATGCGCTAATATGATAGTAAAACCAATAATAAATTTGATAACAACCAGAAAGTAATATTCCATTTGCCCCTCACATTTCCAATAATTTCTGCACTTATTATAAAGCAGAAAATCTCATCCAGATAAAAATCCACGTTGTTTTTGCTTTATTTTTCATCGAATTTGACTAAGAAAAAACTCTTAATATACTTAGGTTTGTTGATTTTAGGACTCGAACTATACTTATTCAGATAGTTTTGTCGTAATCTTTTCAATCAACACAATAGCTTCTCGCCTTTTCTAGTTCTTACGCGGGATATCACTGAATTGTTTTTGAACACACATTTTGGAGAAAAAAATGAATAAAAAACTACTTACTTCATTGGTTCTAGCGGGTCTTGTTACCATTACAGCAGGTTGTGATGATTCATCTAAGAAAGTCGATGAGGGCATTGATAAGGCAAAGGAAACCGCAACTCAAGTTACTGAAACAGCGCAAGATAAAGCTAATGAGTTAACTGAACAAGCCAAAGATAAAGCCGCAGACTTGAAAGAAAATGCATCAGCAAAAGCAGATGAATTAACACAACAAGCTCAAGAGCTAAAAGATAAAGCGGAACAAAAAACGGCTGAGCTAAAAGCGCAAGCTGATGAAAAAACAGATGAGTTAAAACAAGCTGCATCCGCTAAGGCTGATGAAATCAAACAAAGCTTAGATGCCGAAAGTGATAAATTAGCTGAGAAAGCGGCTGAATTAAAACAAGATGCAAATAAAACCATTGATAACTTAAAGCAAGAGACAGATAAGAAAGTTGATCAATTAAAAGGTGATGCTGCAAAAACAAGTGATGATGTAAAACAGCAAGCCCAAGAAACTGAAAACAAAGCGCTTGATAAAGCTGACCAATTAACTGATCAAGCCAAACAAAAAATTGATGATTTAAAAGCTGAAAACAAATAATCCGATTTCAGTTTTTTTGATGAATTGAGAGCCAGTAAATTTTTACTGGCTTTTTTTTGCACTAAAAAAGACAAGGGTTGATCGATTAAGCAAAAAATGTAACCATGTTCTCCTTTTTTCAACAGGAGAAACCTATTAAAGAGCGAAAGCATCCAAGATATAAGTTTATTAATAAATTGATTTAATTGCAGTTTTCTTCATCTTGCGGAAAAAATAATTTACTTCCGTGCTTTTATAAAACACCTTGCCAATTTGGTGCTTTATTCAAATTTTCTTATGAACTTTTCTTTTCTGATGACATAAGCAATCAGACAATGGGTAGCGAAAAGTTTCTTTCTAGGAAAATAACAATAATAGGTTAACTATGAGTCAACAAAACGATATAACCCCTCAAAAAGTTAGGGTGAAAATTCATCCTCCTGTTTTTTATACATCAGCATTGTTAATTTTACTGGTCGTTGGTTTCTCTGCGTTATTTCCAGAGTTGGCTAATGATAAACTGGGTCATCTTCAGGAAAACCTCTTCACAAATGCGAGCTGGTTCTACATTCTAGCCGTTGCATTGGTTTTGCTGAGTGTGACTTACTTGGGGCTTTCCCGCTTTGGTCAAATCAAGTTAGGGCCTGATCATGCTCGCCCTCACTTTAGTTATTTTGCTTGGTTTGCCATGCTCTTTTCAGCAGGAATGGGGATTGGCTTAATGTTCTTTGGTGTTGCTGAACCTGTTATGCATTATCTGATGCCTCCAACAGGTGAAGCTCAAACCATAGAAGCCGCAAAAGAAGCCATGCGCCTAACCTTTTTCCACTGGGGATTACATGCATGGGCAATTTACGCTATTGTCGCGTTGATCTTAGCTTTCTTCTCTTATCGCCATGGTTTACCGTTAACACTGCGTTCTGCACTTTATCCAATTATTGGTGATCGCATACATGGCCCAATTGGTCATGCGGTTGATATTTTCGCTGTTATGGGAACTGTATTTGGTGTCGCAACCTCCCTCGGCTTTGGTGTTCTGCAAGTTAATGCGGGTTTAAATCACCTCTTTAATGTACCTATTGACCCTTCTGTTCAAGTCATATTGATTGTTGTGATCACCGCACTTGCAACCATTTCTGTTGTTTCTGGTTTAGAAAAAGGCATTCGTTTTTTATCTGAACTTAACTTAGGATTGGCGGTTATTCTTCTTTTATTAGTCATTATTCTCGGTCCAACTGTATTGATATTAAAATCATTTGTTGAAAATACAGGGGGATATCTATCCGAAATTGTCAGTAAAACCTTTAATCTTTACGCATACGAGCCAAAATCGAGTGATTGGTTAGGGGGATGGACACTGCTTTATTGGGGATGGTGGCTTTCATGGTCTCCATTTGTAGGGATGTTTATTGCCCGTATTTCACGAGGCCGTACTATTCGTGAATTTGTTATTGGTGTTCTATTTGTTCCTGCTGGTTTTACCTTACTTTGGATGACTGTTTTTGGTAACACAGCTATTCATTTAATCAAAGATAAAGGTGCCGAAACTCTCGCCAATATCGTGCAGCAAGATGTGTCATTGGCTCTATTTGAGTTCTTAAATTATTTCCCATTCTCATCCGTTTTATCTTTCTTTGCGATGTTGATGGTGGTTGTCTTTTTTGTGACTTCGGCAGACTCTGGCGCTATGGTTGTTGATACTTTAGCTTCTGGCGGTGATAGCGAAACACCAGTATGGCAACGTATTTTCTGGGCGAGTTTAATGGGCATTTCTGCAATTACTTTATTGTTAGCCGGTGGTTTAACCGCGCTACAAACAGTAACCATTGCAAGCGCTCTTCCCTTCTCAATGGTATTGCTTGCTTCTATTTATGGACTAATAAAAGCATTGCGAGTGGATGTATATAAACGTGATAGCCAACAGCTAACGACAATTGCACCACCAGCAAGTCGCAATCCGATCCCTTGGCAACGTCGTTTAAGAAATATTGCCTATTTTCCTAAACGCTCTCATGTAAAACGTTTTATGGATGAAGTGATCCAACCCTCAATGGAAATGGTGTCTGCCGAATTAAGTAAGCAAGCGACACAATGTTTTATCCATAATGAAGAAGATGATCGAATTGGTTTTGAAGTCGATTTAGGCGATGACATGAATTTCTTCTATGAAGTTCGCCTGCGTTTTTATACTCAACCCGCCTTTGCTTTAGCTGGACTCAGTGATGAAGAAAGAGATGAAGAGCATAAATATTATCGTGCTGAAATTCATTTAAAAGAAGGTGGACAAGATTACGATGTAATGGGTTGGACGAAAGAACAAATCATTCACGATATCCTTGATCAGTACGAAAAACACATTCACTTCTTACATGTATTAGGTAAGCAATAATTTTATCTGCATAATAGCAACAAAAAGGAGATGCCATGGCATCTCCTTTTTTCTTATCACATAGCTTATTTCTCTGATTGTTCTACATCATCTACGTTAAGCGCAATCAGTTCTTTTAATAATCCAGATAACTTTTGTAGTTTTTCAGTCGAAAACTTTTGCTCAAGTAATTGATAGCCTTCTTCAATTTTGGGCTGGATCTTATCGTATAAACTTTGCCCATTAGCAGAAAGCGAAACAAAAAGTTTACGTTGGTCACTTACTGGTTTTAAACGACAAATTAGCTCGTCTCTTTCCATTCTAATCAAAATACCCGTTAGACTTGGTCGAAGAATACACGATTTTTGCGCTAACTCGTGGAAATCAATAGAACGTTTATCCGCAAGTACACGAATGATCCGCCATTGCTGTTCTGTCAGATTATGCTCTTTGAGAACAGGTCGAAAAAAACCCATCGCAGATTCCCGTGCTTGTAGCAGCGCGATAGTTAATGATTCATGCATAATCAAGAAGCTCTTTATATGGTGTTATAGGTGAAATGACAAAATATCACGCAATATAGACAGTGAAAAAATACCGCTACTTATGGTTGATAGAATAACTATATTTTAAGAATAGACTAATTGTTACAATTATTCATATTAACAAATAAATAAAGTTGACTCAATTTTTGCAATTTCCTTCCCTTTGGGCAATTTATTACCCATGTTCCTTTTTTAAGATTAATGTCATCTTCCACAATATCTTGAGCTAGACGCATTTTTTATGAGTTGGCAATTTGTGTTATCTCTTTACCAATCAAAAAAAGTAGCCTAATTTGCCTATTATCCCACCTCTAAATTAGGAATAATGGCGCTTAGCGATAAGGTTGTCTCACTGTTTTTTGAGATAAAGTTAACAAGTTGTAACAAAGAAAGATTGCTATCTTTGTTCATGCGCGGTAGCGTTACGGCTTTAAAACAACGCAACAAAGAAACCGGCAATAGCATTACAACTTTGTTAGCGGAGTAGTTAGGTGATTTTTTAGTTATCTAACTAATAATTATTTTAAGTGAAGACGCCCACAGATGAGAAGTCTGGCAGTAGGAGTAAATAATGTCTGAGAAAAAACAGGCTAACCCACTTTTTCGGGATGCGATGGCAAGCTTAGGTGCTGCGGTCAATATCGTGGCAACAAATGGTGATGCGGGATGTTGTGGCTTAACAGCAACAGCAGTATGTTCTGTTACTGATAACCCGCCTACCGTGATGGTCTGCATCAACAGTAAAAGTCAAATGAACGCTATTTTTCAAGAAAATGGAAAATTAAGCATCAATATATTGAATCATGAGCAAGAAGAAATGGCATGTCATTTCGCCGGAATGACAGGGCTTGCAATGGCAGAGCGTTTTACCCAACCAGGATGGCAACACGGGCAATTACAACAACCCGTATTAGCAAATGCGCTCGCCTGCTTAGAAGGCGATATTTATGATGTACGCCAAGTGGGTACACATTTTGTTTATATGACCGAAATTAAGAATATTTCAGTACGTGAAGATGGTGATGGGCTTATTTATTTCAAACGTCGTTTCCATTCTGTTAAAAATGAACAAGTACTAATCTCCGTTTAAAGTTCACCTATTTTACCTCAAGATAAAAACGCACTTTTAATAAGGGCGTTTTTTTATTGATTATAATCACATCATAAAATTAAATATTTATTTATATTAAATGAATACTTATTTAACTAGATAACATTCACTAGCGTTTAGATATTTATTAAATATTTATTAACATCTGTTTGTTATAAAAGATTAATTTTTAATTATAATGAAAAATTTCTTTCTAGAATCAATCAGTCACATAATCAAAAATATTTTCGCTCTACTTTTTCTCTTTATCTTTATTTAATTTATTAAGATTAAAATATAAACAAACAATAATCTCCTTGGTTATATTTTATACCAAAGATCAATTAAATGACTTTATTTGAAAATAAACTAATGAATATTTTTTTCAATCTGGTATTAATCTTACCTACAGTGTGATCAACCTTTGAGAAGTCATTCCATCAATATATTAGTCTACTCGACTTGCTGATTACCTTCTTAAATTTGCAAACATCACTCTAAATGCGACAGATAATGTTACCGTCGTGTAACATTCCTCGTGAATGTGAGTAAATAACATCGTTGTTGAAAATAAATAATAATTAGGGGCATTACAGATATGGATAAACCCGCTCAAGTCGGTTTATTACAACAGCCTAAACCATTCTTTATGATTTTCTTTGTAGAATTATGGGAACGTTTTGGTTACTACGGCGTACAAGGTATTCTTGCCGTTTATTTTGTTAGTAAACTCGGTTTCTCTCAAGAACAGGCTTTTATTACTTTTGGTGCATTCTCTGCACTGGTTTATGGGCTTATTTCTATTGGTGGTTATGTTGGTGACCACTTATTAGGAACAAAACGAACTATTGTTTTAGGTGCTATCGTCTTGGCTATCGGTTATTTCATGACTGGTATGTCAATTATGTACCCTAATTTAATTTTCTACGCATTAGGAACTATCGCAGTCGGTAATGGTTTATTTAAAGCCAACCCTGCCAGCTTATTAGCAAAATGTTACCCACCTAAAGATCCACGTCTTGATGGTGCATTTACGCTATTTTATATGTCGATCAATATCGGCTCCTTAATTTCTTTATCTATCGCCCCTGTACTGGCTGAACGTTACGGATATGCATTGACTTATAATATCTGTGGTATTGGCTTACTCATGGCGTTATTAGTTTATTTCTTCTGTCGTAAAATGGTTGCCAATATTGGTTCTGAACCAGACCATTTACCGATGAGCTTTAGCAAACTGTTATTAGTAATTGCTGGCTCTGTTGCAATGGTATTTGTTTGTGCATGGTTACTGCACAACGTAATGATTGCAAATATCGTTTTAGTCAGCCTGTCTATTATTGTTGTCTTCATTTATTTCCGTGAAGCGTTTAAACAAAAAGACAGAGTCGCTCGTAATAAAATGTATGTTGCATTTGTTCTGATGTTAGAAGCTGTTGTTTTCTATATTCTGTATGCTCAGATGCCAACCTCACTGAACTTCTTTGCTATTCATAACGTTCATCACACGCTTTTAGGCTTTGATATTAACCCTGTAAGCTTCCAAGCACTAAACCCATTCTGGATCATTGTTGCTAGCCCAATCCTTGCTATCGCTTACAGCCATTTTGGCGCGAAAGGTAAAGACTTCTCAATGCCTGCGAAGTTTACTGCTGGTATGCTTCTGTGCTCATTAGGATTCCTTACAGCGGCAGCATCAGGTATGTGGTTTGCCGATGCTCAAGGCTTAACATCTCCTTGGTTTATCGTTCTGGTTTACTTATTCCAGAGCTTAGGTGAACTGATGATCAGTGCGTTAGGTTTAGCAATGGTTGCAGCATTCGTGCCGCAATACATGATGGGCTTTATTTTAGGTATGTGGTTCTTAACACAAGCCACCGCTTATCTGTTAGGGGGTTATGTAGCGACTTTCACCGCAGCACCAGAAGGCATTACTGATCCACTACAAACATTACCTATTTATACTGATGTATTTGGTAAAATTGGTATTGTGACCTTAATTGTCGGTATCGTTATGTGGGCAACCGTACCTTTATTAAATCGCATGATGAAAGAAGAAAGCAGAGACGGTAAAGTCACAGGCTAATCTTTCAATCAATATATTGCTTGATATAAGCGCCTATTTATTAATAGGCGCTTTTTTTATACCTATGCATTTCATCGTTAATATTTAAAGAGAAATATCATCATAGACAAACTGCCTGATAGCTTTTTGCCAGACATAAAAAAACCCGCCAAATAAGCGGGTTTAGTTTAATCATTAAGAATGATCCAATTACAGAACATCAACTGAATTCAATTCTTTAAATGCTTGCTCTAAACGAACAACCATTGATGATTGTGCATGACGTAACCAGTTACGTGGGTCGTAGTATTTCTTGTTAGGTTTATCAGCACCTTCTGGATTACCTAACTGAGCTTGTAAATAGCCTTCGTTCTTTTTGTAGAACTGTAAGATACCATCCCAAGTTGCCCACTGAGTATCTGTATCGATATTCATTTTGATAACACCATAGCCAACAGCTTCTTTGATTTCTTCTGCTGAAGAACCGGAGCCGCCGTGGAAAACGAAGTCTAAGCTATTGTGTGGCAGGTTGAATTTCTCAGATACGTAGTCTTGTGAGTTACGTAGAATTTTTGGCGTTAACTGAACGTTACCTGGTTTATAAACACCGTGAACGTTACCGAAAGATGCCGCGATAGTGAAACGAGGGCTTACCGCACTCAGTTTTTCGTATGCGTAAGCAACATCTTCTGGTTGAGTATAAAGCGCAGAGCTGTCCATACCTGTGTTATCAACACCGTCTTCTTCACCACCTGTACAGCCTAATTCGATTTCTAAAGTCATATCGATTTTAGCCATACGCGCTAAATATTTAGCACAGATTTCGATGTTTTCTTCTAATGATTCTTCAGATAAGTCAATCATGTGAGAAGAGAACAGTGGTTTACCTGTTTTAGCGTAGTGTTTTTCACCAGCATCTAACAGACCATCAATCCATGGTAATAATTTTTTCGCACAGTGGTCAGTATGCAGAATAACAGGAACACCGTAGTATTCAGCCATTTGGTGTACATGATGAGCGCCAGAAATTGCGCCTAAAATAGCAGCTTGCTGTGGTACATCAGATTTAAGACCTTTACCTGCGATAAATGCAGCACCACCGTTAGAGAACTGTACAATAACAGGAGAACGAACTTTCGCAGCAGCTTCTAACACAGCATTGATTGAGTCAGTACCTACACAGTTAACCGCAGGCAGAGCAAATTTGTTTTCTTTTGCTACTGCAAATACTTTTTGTACATCATCACCAGTGATGACACCCGGTTTCACGAAATCAAAAACTTTAGACATGTAATAAGATCCTATATTTGGAACAGGTAGAAAATGGCTTTCTACCTGTATGAGCTGACTTAATTACTGTTTAGCGCGTTCTTCTAACATTGCAACAGCAGGAAGTTTTTTGCCTTCAACGAATTCTAAGAAAGCACCACCACCGGTTGAAATGTAAGAGATTTTGTCTGCGATATCAAATAAATCAATAGCAGCCAGCGTATCACCACCACCAGCGATAGAGAATGCTTCACTATCTGCAATAGCATTAGCGATGATTTCTGTACCTTTACGGAAGTTAGGGAATTCAAACACACCTACTGGACCATTCCACAGGATAGTTTTCGCGTTTTTCAGGATCTCTGCTAAACGTTCTGCTGTAACATCACCGATATCCAGTACTTGTTCATCATCTTTGATATCACTTGCTGATTTTAAAACAGCCTCTGCAGTTTCAGAGAATTCAGTTGCAACACGAACATCACTTGGCACTGGAATATCACATTTTTCCATCAGCTTTTTAGCATCATCAACTAGGTCTGCTTCATATAAAGAGCGACCAACTGGATGACCTTCTGCTGCGATAAAGGTATTTGCGATACCACCACCAACGATTAATTGGTCAGCAATTTTTGATAAAGAATCTAATACAGTCAGTTTAGTTGATACTTTAGAACCACCAACAATCGCAACCATTGGGCGAGCAGGTTTATCTAATGCTTTACCTAATGCTTCAAGCTCTGCTGATAACAGAGGACCCGCGCAAGCAACTTGTGCAAATTTAGCAACACCATGAGTTGATGCTTGAGCACGGTGAGCAGTACCGAATGCATCCATGACGAAAACATCACATAATGCAGCGTATTGTTTAGACAGCGTTTCGTCGTCTTTCTTTTCGCCTTTGTTAAAACGAACGTTTTCAAGAACAACTAATTCACCGGCATTGACTTCAACACCATTTAAATAGTCTTTAGCAAGGCTAACTGGTGCAGTTAATTTATCTTTCAGATAGTCAACAACTGGTTTTAAAGAGAACTCTTCGTTGTACTCACCTTCAGTAGGACGACCTAAGTGAGAAGTTACCATCACTTTAGCGCCTTGTTTTAACGCGGCTTCAATTGTTGGTAAAGAAGCACGGATACGTGCATCTGAAGTTACTTTACCATCTTTAACTGGAACGTTCAGGTCAGCACGGATAAGAACTCGTTTACCCGCTAGGTCTAAATCGGTCATCTTAATTACAGACATGATGAATCCTCTCATTGATTCTCTAAAATTTAGTAATCTTCTGTTCAGTGCCTTGTATTATTACGCGACACCGTCATTAAAACATGATTATTTAAAACCAGTTGCAGCCATTGCTAACGTTGTATCAAGCATTCGGTTAGCAAAGCCCCATTCATTATCACACCAGACTAAAGTCTTGATCAGGTGTTGCCCACTGACTCTTGTTTGTGTGCCATCTACGATTGCACTATGAGGATCGTGGTTAAAATCAGTTGAGACTAATGGCAATTCTGTGTAATCCACTATACCACGAAATGCGCCAGTTGCTGATTTTTGAATTAACCGATTGACATCTAACACATTTACAGCAGTTTTTACAGTGACACTTAAATCAATTGCCGTCACATTAATTGTAGGAACTCGTACAGAAATTGCCTCAAAATGATCCCTAAATTTCGGGAAGATCCGCGTAATTCCTGCCGCCAGTTTTGTATCAACAGGAATAATAGATTGTCCTGCAGCACGAGTACGACGTAAATCCTTATGGTATGCATCAATCACAGGTTGATCGTTCATGGCTGCATGGATTGTTGTTACTGTTCCTGACTCTATATTAAACGCGTCATCCATCATTTTAATGATGGGAATAATGCAATTTGTTGTACAAGATGCGTTTGAAACAATTCGGTGCTCTTTTTTAAGTTCGTGTTGATTCACACCAAAAACGACCGTTGCATCTAAATCTGTTGTACCGGGATGAGAAAAAAGCACTTTCTTTGCGCCTTGTGCAATATGCGCTTCGCCATCAGCTCGTGAGCCATATGCACCACTACAATCAAGTACGACATCAATACCAAGTTCACCCCAAGGTAAATCCGTAATATCAGCGTGATGAAATAAGCGAATAGTATCATCACCCACTTGCAATAAATCGTTATTAATTCGTACATCCCAAGCAAAACGTCCATGGCTGGAGTCATACTTGAGAAGATGCCCAATACCTTGTGCATCAGCCAATTCATTTACTGCAACAACCGTTATTTCAGCTCGTTTACCTGATTCATAAAGCGCTCTTAACACATTACGCCCTATACGACCAAAACCGTTAATAGCGACTCTGATTGTCATGTGACTTCCTTGATAACTCGTGATTTGCAACCGCTTAGAATAATAGAGCAACATACTAATCAACAACGATAAATCAAGTAAATCTAGAAATTGTGCAGTCACCGACATTTTAGGATTAACTGAAACGGTTCAGCTTACTGATAATCAGATTACGAGAAATGAGAGAAGATCGCAATAGTAAACAAAGATGGAAGGATAAAAAAAGAGCACATCTGAGAAATTCTTCCCAAAAATGTGCTCTTGTTAACATTTATTGATTATTTAAGTAAAGATTTTGCCTGTGTAACCACATTTTCAACAGTAAAACCAAACTCTTCAAATAATTCGTTTGCAGGTGCAGATTCACCGAAGCTACGCATACCTACAATCGCACCATCTAAACCAACATACTTGAACCAGTAGTCAGCAATACCAGCTTCGATAGCAACACGCGCTTTCACTGATGTTGGCAATACTGCTTCACGGTAATCTGCATCTTGTTTATCAAATGCATCTGTTGCTGGCATAGAAACAACACGTACTTTACGACCTTCAGCTGTCAGTTGTTCATAAGCGCTAACCGCTAATTCAACTTCAGAACCTGTCGCAATAAAGATTAATTCTGGAGTACCCGCGCAATCTTTCAGGATGTAACCACCCTTCTCGATATTCGCCAGTTGCTCTGGAGTACGTGGTTGTTGTGCAAGATTTTGACGAGAGAAGATCAGCGCTGTTGGACCATCTTTACGATCAATTGCATATTTCCATGCAACAGCGGATTCAACTTGGTCACATGGACGCCATGTGCTCACGTTTGGAGTTACACGCAGGCTTGCCATTTGCTCAACAGGTTGGTGAGTTGGGCCATCTTCACCCAGACCGATAGAGTCATGAGTATAAACAAAGATACTGCGGATCTTCATCAGTGCAGCCATACGTACAGCATTACGTGCATATTCCATAAACATCAGGAAGGTAGCGCCGTAAGGAACAAAACCGCCATGTAATGCAATACCATTCATGATTGCAGACATACCGAATTCACGCACACCATAATGGATGTAGTTACCCGCTTCGTCTTCATTCAGCGCTTTAGAACCAGACCACATAGTCAAGTTACTTGGTGCTAAGTCCGCAGAACCGCCCATGAATTCTGGTAATACTTTACCGAATGCTTCTAATGCATTTTGAGACGCTTTACGGCTTGCAATGCTTGAAGGGTTTTGTTGCAGATTTTCAATAAATGCTTTGGAATCTTTTTCCCAGTTTGCTGGTAATTCACCAGAAACACGACGTTTGAATTCAGCCGCTAATTCAGGGAATTGTGCTGCGTATGCAGCAAATTTAGCATCCCATGACGCTTCTTTTGCTTTACCCGCTTCTTTCGCATCCCACTCTTTATAAATTTCTTGTGGAATTTCGAATGGGCCGTATTCCCAGCCTAACGCTTTACGTGTTTCAGCGATTTCTGCATCACCTAATGGAGAACCGTGAGAATCCGCAGTACCTGCTTTATGAGGAGAACCAAAACCGATAGTGGTTTTACAAATCAGCAGTGAAGGTTTGTCAGTGATCTGTTTTGCTGCTTCAATTGCGGCTTTAATGCTTGCTGCATCGTGACCATCAATGCCACTAATTACATGCCAGCCATAAGCGTCGAAACGTTCTGCGGTATTATCAGTAAACCAACCATGCACTTTACCATCAATAGAGATGCCATTGTCATCGTAGAATGCAATCAGTTTACCTAACTGTAATGTTCCCGCTAAAGAACACGCTTCGTGAGAGATACCTTCCATCATACAACCATCACCCATAAAGGCGTAGGTGTAGTGATCAACAATATCATGACCAGGACGGTTAAATTGAGCGGCTAATGTGCGTTCTGCAATAGCAAAACCCACTGCGTTTGCAATACCTTGACCTAAAGGACCCGTTGTTGTTTCAACGCCTGGGGTGTAACCATATTCTGGGTGACCCGGTGTTTTAGAATGCAATTGACGGAAGTTTTTCAGATCATCTAAAGAAACTTCATAACCAGACAGGTGCAGTAAGCTGTAAATCAGCATCGAAGCATGACCATTAGATAAAACGAAACGGTCACGATCAGCCCAGTTAGGGTTAGTTGGGTTATGATTTAAAAAATCACGCCATAATACTTCTGCAATATCAGCCATACCCATAGGGGCGCCGGGGTGTCCTGATTTCGCTTTTTGCACAGCATCCATACTTAAAAAACGGATCGCATTAGCAAGGGTTTTACGAGTGGTCATTTTCTACTCCAAGTCGGATAAAAAGCATCTAGATAGCTGATTCTCTCAATGCGGGCAAAAAACCGCAATATAAAAAATCCACAAAGGTGGCTATCGTAATTAGCATAAAGCAATAATTCTTTGATTTGCACGGCATTTTTTACGATCAAAGCGGAAAATAACATTACACCACCGCATTGTTGCGCAACAAAAAGCAAAAAAGGCAATGACTTGCGCAATTGAGAAGCGTGCTATTAAACCTTAGCTTGATATGACTAATCAAGATAAAATTTCATTGCTGAATTATCCATCAAATCAAATAAATACCGTATTTGTTTTAATTATAACCTAATAACTAACTGAACTTGTTACAAAGACGTAGAATTATAAGAGCTTAAAAAAGATAAAAAGCAGATAATTCACTGATTCAGTAATAAAAATCTTATTTACATCATATATAGCTAAAAGGAAAAATCAGGGTAACGTAAATGTTACTTATTACCTTAGCAAAACGAGTGAGAAAATAAGTAATTAGGTTATTACAAGAATGGTTTTTATAAATTTTATTACAAAAAAGAATATATTTTTCGTATTTTGACTTTCAATAAGCCTAAAGTTTCTTTTTTCTGTGTTAATTGAATATTTTTTTCTATTATTATTTTTGCAGAAAAATAGTTTCAAAAAACAGCTTACTTAATAATACGCGAAAGTCTGCAAAGCAAAAAACCCAGCATAAATGCTGGGGTTTAGTAATGGAAGGCATCCCTCCGAATTGAATTATCATTTAATGTGGTTATAACTAACCTTGTTCAGATATTTTTAAAGACCGGTATTTTTCTTACTTCTTTAAGGTAGGCAGTACCTTCAGTATTACCAGTACCTGGCGAGGCGCCCAGCATTTTTACAGCAATACCGTAATGCGACTGCCGCCATATTTTCATGCCTAATCCAAACGACGCCATCGCTTGATGAAAATCGTCTTTATACAAATTATCCTGAGGAATAAGATTAAAAACATGATCAATCGTCTCGGGGTTAGATAAAATCGCCTCGCTTACCTCCGGTACCGCTTGATAAGCTATTGAATTGAATCTTTCGGCATCAGGTCTACTACACAATGATTCAACTTTTTTATAACTGCGTGACTGGATTGCACTAGAACCTTCGGTATAGTCTCTGAACCTATGAAAGGCATCAACCCGTAACGTCGATAACAATGGAAAAAGTGCTGCCATTTCATTCAATCGATTAGCGCTGAGAAACAAGAGTTCAGTTGCTTGTTTCAAATCCGATTTAGCAAAGGCAATAACTTCCGTTAAACAAGAGGCCAGCCAATCAAACAATATTTCAAAGGCCTGTAATATACGTAGAAAAATGTACTCATCATGATTAATATAAACGGGTATCATTGAGTATTCTAAGCGTAATTTTTCATTATCAGATAAGCGTAAAAACACAGCAGAACAAATTGTGTCGCAGATAGCTATCATATCCCGCTCATTATTTTCCCACTGTATATTCATTCGTTGATATACTTTTCCCATACACTTTATCAGTCGTCGGCAACGCGTATTAACAAGTCGCTGATCTGGCGCCATTTCATAGAGCCAACTGCCATTATTACGCAATGCATCTAGCTCAAAACGGATTAAGTCCATAGTAATAATAGTCAGTTGCCAATCGATATAATCAGCACTATTTTCTGTGTAATTCTGCCAATGTAATAAATCCAGTGCTAGATAAGATCGGTAACTATAAGTGTCATCAAATTTATCCAAGACGACGTTAAGAAAACTTAGCATCCAATCACCAGCGGAACTGCGGGCTAATTCATCTCGATATACTGCCAGTTGTTGTAATTTTTGCTGGGTAACAAAATGTTTTCCAACCTTATGAAATTCAGAAAGGATCTCTCTAGCATCATACCGATGACTATTATTCAATAGAATGTCTTCGGTGGTCGCTCTATAACTCTTTTCACGTTTTGAATCAGTCCCATCAAGATGCTCTTGCTCTGATATTCTATCAACCATAGTTAGCTCCCGGCTCTTTGTTGCATAAATGTCAGGATTTCAAGTTACTGGGCGAGTAGTTTTATATATTCCATCCCGCGCTTCACTAATACTGTTGCCTTCGCTACATGCCCAGCACTCAATTCACTCGCTGCTTCAGCTAACTCTTCATTTTGAAGCTTCAACCATCGCTCTGTGGATTAATGTATAACCTGAAAGCACAATTCATTAGATATATGAATGTATTTATACAATATAACAGTCATTAAAACCAACAATAATTTAACGTTAAACCAACAACCCTAACTGTAAAAAGACATATTTATCGGAATTACATAAATAAAATCAATCAAGTTAAAATAAAAATAATTTTATTATACAGGTTGAAAATTCTTTAAATTAATCCATGAAAGAGTAATTAAAGCTAATTAAAAGTGATGTTTTGTATTATTGTGGTTTTTTAGTTCACTTCGTTATTATGATTTATTTTATTATTCTAATTGCTTTAATTATTTTAACGGTAATTTTTCGAAGGGTAACGATTAAAGACATCCTGTCATCAATCACAAGTCTGATAAGCAAATACATAAAATATATTTATATTTTTTATTCAAACAATGTTAAAATCTGTTTTCTTGGTTTTCAGTAATTATTTATATATTCAATCAAACGGCTATGCGGGTCTAATAAACAGGGTATTACTGGCTAGGTGGGGCTAGTTTGGATATCAACGGGGATCAGTACTGGTGTTACCCGCTTAATTGCGGGTAGAAGGTCGGAAAAGTGGCATACTGCTGGCTGGTATGATGATAAAACCCCAATAGCAAAAACGCCATGCTAATAAATAGCATGGCGTCATAATTTGGCGGAACGGACGGGACTCGAACCCGCGACCCCCTGCGTGACAGGCAGGTATTCTAACCAACTGAACTACCGCTCCGGGTATCCTTTCGGACGAGGTGAATATTACGAATCTCTTGCCTTGTCGTCAACTGTTTTTCTAACAAAAAGATGCATTTGGATAGTTTTTAATCTTAACTAAGCCTTTATGCTTTTTTTATATTCAAACTGACTCATCATTTGATGCTGGACGCCACAAACAATGCCCGCCTTTTTTCTCAACTAAATCTAATCGAGATTCGTGTTCAGCAAGTTCTTCTGCGGTGGCTCTTATGACTCTTAATCCTGAAACTGGGCGTTCGATACGCTGAATATCATTTTGCTCTTGCTCGTTACTTGATTCGCCTTCCATTGAAAACGCTAATGCTGTTTGTCCACCGGTCATTGCCAAGTAAACGTCAGAAAGTATTTCAGCATCCAATAACGCGCCGTGAAGAGTACGTTTAGAGTTATCTATTAAGTATCTATCACATAAGGCATCAAGGTTATTTCGTTTACCGGGGAATAATGCCCTTGCCATTGCAAGGCTATCGGTAATTTGGCAGAACGTTTCGGTAGGCGGAATATCACGATTAAGCTTTCTAAACTCATAATCCATAAAGCCAATATCGAACGATGCGTTATGAATGATCAGCTCTGCGCCACGAATATATTCTAAAAATTCATCAGCAATATCAGCAAAAGAAGGACAATCCTCTAAAAACTCGTCACTAATACCGTGAACTTCAAACGCTTCGGGATCAACTAATCTTTCGGGCTTAATATAAACATGGAAATTTCGCCCTGTTAATCGACGATTGATAACCTCCACGGCACCAATTTCAATGATATTATGACCTTCATAATGAACGCCCAGCTTATTCATACCGGTGGTTTCGGTATCAAGTACAATTTGTCGTGTGATTGGAGTGCTCATAATCCGTTTTTATGTCAGACTTAGGGTTAGTTTTTCGTATTAATCAAAAAGGATAAGTCGCCTTTATGCACAAGCAGGTAGAAATATTCACCGATGGTTCATGCTTAGGCAACCCAGGCCCTGGTGGTTATGGCGCTATTTTACGCTATCAACAACATGAAAAAACCCTAAGTGAAGGTTTTTTTATGACCACCAATAACCGAATGGAACTTCTTGCCGCTATCGTAGCATTAGAAACATTAAAATTCCCTTGTAAAATTACACTGACAACAGATAGCCAATATGTCAGACAAGGTATCACACAGTGGATCCATAGCTGGAAAAAGCGCCAATGGCGTAAAGCTGATAAAAGCCCTGTGCTTAATGTCGATTTATGGAAACGCTTAGATAGTGCTATTACTCGTCATGAAATCGAATGGCATTGGGTAAAAGGTCATGCTGGTCATGATGAAAATGAACGTTGTGATGAATTAGCAAAAACGGCGGCTCAATCACCTACACAAGAAGACACTGGTTATATTGAAAGCCAGAAAGATAAAACATAATGAATCATATTTTATGGCTCTGAGCGATTGCGTGTAGCGCCTAAAACTCGACCTTTTACACTCAGGCGTGGCAATGCAAATTTCAATGCCGTGGGTGTTAAAGGAAGCGTTCTTTTACGAGCAATAATTAAATTTAAACAGCCACCGATGTGATAGCGGCTACCATCACGTTTTATTGGTCTTGAAAATGGCATAATTTGGAAATTCTGTTGTGTCATGACTTCGTAATTTAACACACTAAGCCAATCAATTTGGCGTCGAAGTGAAAACATACGACTTGAATAAGGCTGCTTTTGTCGTAAAAGAGGCGTACATTTACCTAGCCCTAATAAACTAATAGGGTTAAAGCTCGTTAATACTATCCAGCCATCATCAATTAAAACACGGTCAGCTTCTCTTAATAGCCAATGAGGATCTGCACTATAATCAAGTACATGAGCCATAAGGCAAACATCTATCGATTTATTTTCAAAGGGTAGATAATCTAAGGACGCAATAACATCCGCATTTATTGCATTCGATGTCACATTGACTTGATGTGAAACGATACTTAATTTGGTATCAAGTTCGGCACTGAGTTGACCGAGTTTTAGCAAATGAAAGCCATACATTTTCGGCCACCAGTTTTGTAAACGCAATTCAATCGCCATGCGATAATATTCCCCCCAAGGAATATCACGCCAAGAATCTGGCATTGTAATTGGTTTTACTGAACGCGCTGCTTTCATCGTTTAACCCTTAATATTTTATAAGTAAGGTAACTTATATGGAGCTTATCAGAATTCCTGCTTTATCCGATAACTACATTTGGCTATTAAGTAATGAAAATAGTGAATGTGTGATTGTAGACCCGTCACAAGCCAAACCTGTTATTGAAATGCTCTCACAACGTTCACTAACGCCTATCGCGATTTTATTAACCCACCATCATGAGGATCATGTTGGTGGCGTTGCCGAGCTTGTAAAAAAATATCCTAACATTGACGTTTTTGGCCCACAAGAAACACAAAGTAAAGGGGCTGAAAATATTATTCATAATCAAGAACGCATCATTGTTGGCACCTTCACTTTTAATGTGATTGGCACACCGGGCCATACATTAGGTCATGTTGCTTATTACTGTGAACCATATTTATTTTGTGGTGATACACTTTTTTCTGGTGGTTGTGGTCGTTTATTCGAAGGCACCGCACAACAAATGTTTAGTTCATTACAAAGATTGAGTGCTTTACCTGATAACACATTAATTTGTTGCGCTCATGAATACACCCTATCAAATATGACCTTTGCGCATCATATCATGCCAGAAAATGCACTTATTACCGATTATTTAGCCCAAGTTAGTGAAATGCGTAAAAATTTACAACCAACTGTGCCAATAACACTGAAAAACGAAAAGAATATTAATCTTTTTTTGAAATCTGACGATATTGATTTGCAAAGGATTTTAGATATAACCACTAATACTTATGCTCCAATTAAGACATTTACAAAATTAAGAGAATTAAAAGACAACTTTTAATCTCTATTGATTGTTTTATTTTGGCACACTAAGTATCATTTGGTTTAAAAAACACACAGGATGAATTTTTCTATTATGAAGACAAAAGCGATTTTGTTCTCCATATTGCTATTGGCGGGCTGTCAGCAATCTGAGAACATTAAACCTAATTTGTCTGCGATCACACCAACATCAACGAAAGGGACTGCAACTTCTCACCAACCTCAATATGATGTAAAAACCAATTTATGGGGTTATGTGGTAAGTGAATTGAAAATGGACCTCCCTGAAAATGAAAGGATCTCGCAGCAAGAATTATATTTTTTAAATAATCCCAAACATATACAGAGTGTTGCTTCTCGTGCTGAACCTTATATGTATTCGATTATTGATGAAATTGAAAAACGTGAATTACCGATGGAACTTGCACTTGTTCCTGTCGTTGAAAGTGCGTTTAATCCCCATGTTACCTCTTCTGCAAATGCCGCTGGTTTATGGCAATTTGTACCGATAACCGGTAATTACTATGGTTTGGCACAAAACCAATGGTATGACGGTCGTCGTGATGTTATGGCATCAACTAAAGCAGCCCTTGATTTACTAGAGCGCTTGTATGTGATGTTCGATAGTGATTGGGCACTTGCCCTTGCTGCTTATAACGCAGGCGAAGGTCGTGTTATGCAAGCAATAAAGGCAAATGAGAGTCAAAACTTACCAACAGACTATTGGTCGCTTTCTTTACCTAAAGAAACGATGAATTATGTGCCGAAAATTCTCGCGTTGAGCAAAGTTATTCGTGAAAACAAACAGACCATTACTTTTCCAAAAAGTAACTATCGAGATAAAGCATTAGCCTCATTTGATGTTGGCGAGCAAATCACGTTAAATAAAGTTGCTGAATTAAGTCAGTTACCTATTAATACCGTGAAAGATTATAACCCTGGTTATAAGCGTGGAATAACCGCACCGAATGGTCCTCATGTCATTATGTTGCCTCGCAATAAACTTGACCAATTCCGTAACGCTTTTGAGGATGAAGCGGTATTAGAAACAATTCGCTTGGCTGTTGCCAAAACGAATCAATCTATTAAGCAAGAAGGTGTTTATAAGGTTCGTTCAGGGGATTCGTTTTACGCTATTGCTCGTCGCTACAATATGAGTGTCAAAGACTTACAGCGTATTAATGGCTTAAATGCCAAGAGCACATTACTGGTTGGTCAAACATTAAAAATTCATAATGCTGGTAGTGTCAGTAATACCACGATAACGAAACCAGCAAAACCTTCACCCAGCTACTATAAAGTACGCCAAGGTGACTCTTATTACAGTATTGCCCGTCGCCACGGCATTAACCTAAAACAGTTAATGAGCTGGAATGCTGACATTAAAATGTTAAAACCGGGTACTCAATTAACACTGTATATAAAATAGTTTTTGTACTTAAACGTTTTGAAAGCCATCAATATATTTAATACCTTAGCGGTGATAAATAGAGATGGCTTTTTCTTTATTATCAATGAGTCACTCTTTTTATCCCTTTCATCCCTTTTATCCTTTTCGTCTATTCCTTCTATTTTATTCTGCTTGAATATGGCTCCCCCTTTACCATTGCAAATATTAGGTAATAAAAAAAGCGCCTGATATTTAACTATCACGCGCTTCATTTTTATCTCTATTTGATTAATTTAGCGTACTTAATTTAGCACACTAACTTATAGCCAGAAGAACCAAGCAAACAGAGCGATAACTAAGATACATACTAAGTTCAGCACACCACCGACACGTACCATTTCACTTTGTTTAATGTAACCTGAACCAAAAACAATCGCATTTGGTGGAGTTGCAACAGGCAACATAAACGCACAGGATGCACCAATACCGATAATCATCGTTAACGCCATTACTGGCATACCTAATGCTTGTGCTACTGTTGCAAAGATAGGTACTAATAACGCGGCACTTGCGGTATTACTGGTAAATTCAGTTAATACGATGATAAAGGTTGTTACCGCAAGGATAATCACGAACCAGTGGCTTGCACCAAAGGTTTCCTTCATGAAATCTGCCATCACAAGGCTTGCACCAGAAGACTGTAAAATAGCGCTCAGTGTTAAACCACCACCGAACAGCATTAACACACCCCACTCTGTATTCTCTTGGATTTGGCTCCAGCTTGCTACACCTGTTACACCGATAACAATTGCCGCACTAACCGCAATAACTGTATCTAAATCTTTTACACCACCAAGAGCACTGCTGATGAAAGAGCTGAAGATCCAGCAAAATACGGTAACTAAGAAGATAGTCATGGCGATAACACGTTTGTTATTCCACTCTAACACTTCTAATTTGAGATCAAATTTATGTTTTAAATTAGGACGTAGCATCAGGTACATCACAATAAACATGATAGGCAATAACACTAACATGATTGGAATACCGTATTTCATCCACGTAATAAAATCTAAATTCAATTGAGCCGCAGCAATCGCATTGGGAGGGCTACCAACCAACGTACCTAAGCCACCGATACTTGCACTATAAGCAACACCTAATAATACGAATACGAAAGTATTACGCTCTGAACGAATATCTAAGTTGGATAAAATACCTAATACTAAAGGGAGCATCATCGCAGCCGTTGCTGTGTTACTGATCCACATTGAAAGTAATGCAGTTACACCAAATAACAACAATACCGCGATTGAAAGTTTACCTTTTGCAATCATCAGCAAGCGGTTAGCAATTAAGCGATCTAGCCCTTGAATATGAAGCGCTGTCGCTAATGCAAAGCCACCGAAGAATAAGAAAATAATGGGATTTGCAAATGATTTTAATGACTCATTGGTATTCATTAGCCCGAGTACAACGGCTAATATAGGAATAAATAATGCTGTTATCGTAACGTGAATAGCTTCTGTCAGCCATAACACCCCAACAAACACCATTAATGCTAAACCTGCATTGGCCTTTGGATCATAAGGTAAAAATTCTAGCAAAAGTAGTAATAACACCACATCGATAGCCAGAATAATTAACCCTCGTTTGTTTATCGGGCTAGACTTCGCCGATGGGGCTAAATTGGATGCGTCCATGATAATACTCCACATTAGCTGATATGAACATTGGATTCACTAAGCTTAAATTGTTAACGAAATAGGTTATATGTGAAATATAAAAACATTTCTCGCCATTGAAAACGCACAAAAGCCATATTTGGGATCTCATCCACGAGAATTAACCAATTTATTAATAAAAGAGTAATAATTGAACACTATTTTCTCTTACGCATCACACTTTTTAAAAGGCGTTAAGAATAAATATTCTGTTTTTTCTGTAAAAAAACCAAAAAAAAGAGGAGAACACAAGGTTCTCCTCTTTCAGATTAATAAGATTTTTTAATCAAAGGTGCAAGAATTATGCTTGACCTTTAACTTCTTTCAGACCGTTGAAAGGTGCTTTGTTACCTAATGCTTCTTCGATACGGATCAGTTGGTTATATTTAGCAACACGGTCAGAACGGCTCATAGAACCTGTTTTGATTTGGCCTGCTGCTGTACCCACTGCTAAGTCAGCGATAGTTGCATCTTCAGTTTCACCAGAACGGTGAGAGATAACTGCTGTGTAGCCTGCATCTTTCGCCATTTTGATTGCTGCTAAAGTTTCTGTCAGTGAACCGATTTGGTTGAATTTGATCAGAATTGAGTTAGCGATGCCTTTATCGATACCTTCTTTCAGGATCTTAGTGTTAGTTACAAACAGGTCGTCACCAACCAGTTGGATTTTGTCACCAAGAACTTTAGTTTGGTATGCGAAACCATCCCAGTCAGATTCGTTTAAACCATCTTCGATAGAAACGATTGGGTATTGTTTAGTCAGTTCTTCTAAATAATGAGTGAACTCTTGTGAAGTGAAGGTTTTGCCTTCGCCTTTCAGTTCGTAGTTACCTGTTTCATTGTTGTAGAACTCAGAAGCTGCACAGTCCATAGCCAGAGTAACGTCTTTACCTAAAACGTAACCCGCTTTCTCAACTGCTTCTTTGATAGCAGCTAATGCAGCAGCGTTAGATTCTAAGTTTGGTGCATAACCACCTTCGTCACCAACTGCAGTGTTCATACCTTTTGCTTTCAGCACTTTTGCTAAGTGATGGAAGATTTCTGAACCCATACGCACTGCTTCTTTCAGAGAAGGCGCGCCAACTGGTTGGATCATGAATTCTTGGATATCAACGTTGTTATCTGCGTGCTCACCACCGTTGATGATGTTCATCATTGGCAGAGGCATAGAATATTGACCGTGAGTACCGTTCAGATCAGAAATGTGCTCGTACAAAGGCATACCTTTCGCAGCTGCTGCTGCTTTTGCGTTTGCTAAAGAAACCGCTAGGATTGCGTTTGCACCAAAGTTTGATTTGTTTTCAGTACCATCTAAATCGATCATGATTTTATCGATGTTAGCTTGGTCTTTTGCATCTTGGCCAAGGATCGCTTTAGCGATTGGACCATTAACAGCAGCAACCGCTTTCAGAACACCTTTACCTAAGAAACGTGATTTATCACCATCACGTAATTCTAAAGCTTCGCGAGAACCTGTTGATGCACCTGATGGAGCAGCCGCCATACCAACAAAACCACCTTCTAAGTGAACTTCTGCTTCAACTGTTGGGTTGCCACGAGAATCAATAATTTCACGACCAAGTACTTTAACGATTTTGGACATTCGGTTTTCCTCTGTACAAGTTAAATTTCCGAGAAGAGATACCCTATCTCTTCTCATATATCCTATTTCAGCAGACCTTTTTGGTTATCAAAGGCTGCTTTCACAAAGCCTGCAAATAACGGATGGCCGTCACGCGGCGTTGAGGTAAACTCTGGGTGGAACTGACAAGCAACAAACCAAGGATGGTTTGGATTTTCAATAATTTCCACCAGCTTGTTATCTACTGAACGACCTGCGATACGTAAACCCGCATCTTCGATACGTTTTAATAGCAAATTATTTACTTCATAACGGTGACGATGGCGCTCTGTAATGGTGTTTTTGCCATACAGAGTACGTACTAAGCTATCACCACTTAAATGGCAAGGCTGAGCACCAAGGCGCATCGTGCCACCTAAATCACTGTCTTCTGAACGCATTTCGACATTACCGTCTTCATCACGCCATTCGGTGATTAATGCAATAACAGGATATTTACAATCTGGTGCAAATTCAGTGGAGTTTGCGCCTTCCATACCAACGACATTACGTGCAAACTCAATCATAGCAACCTGCATACCTAAGCAAATGCCCAAGTAAGGGATTTTATTTTCGCGTGCATATTGAGCAGCCATAATTTTGCCCTCAACACCACGTTCACCAAAACCACCCGGTACTAAGATTGCATCTAACCCTTTAAGCATTTCTACGCCACGGGTTTCAACGTCTTGTGAATCAATTAGTTTGATATTTACAGTAACACGGCTTTTGAAACCACCATGTTTTAATGCTTCAATCACTGATTTATAGGCATCTGGTAATTCAACATATTTACCCACCATACCAATGGTCACTTCGCCTTCAGGATTTGCTTCTTCGTAAATAACTTGTTCCCACTCTGCAAGATTTGCAACTGGGCAATCTAAGCTGAATCGTTTACAGATATAATCATCTAATCCCTGTGATTTCAATAGTGCAGGGATTTTATAAATGGAATCGACGTCTTTTAATGAAATAACCGCTTTCTCTGGTACATTACAGAACAGTGCAATTTTGGCACGTTCGTTTGCAGGAATAACGCGGTCTGAACGGCAAATCAACGCATCAGGTTGGATACCGATCGACAGTAATTCTTTTACTGAATGCTGAGTTGGTTTGGTTTTCACTTCACCAGAAGCGGCTAAATAAGGCACCAAAGTTAAATGCAGGTAGAATGTATGCTCGCGGCCTACTTCTGCTGCCATTTGGCGAATCGCTTCTAAGAATGGTAAAGATTCGATATCACCAACTGTCCCTCCGACTTCAACTAAAACGACATCATGGCCTTCACCGCCACGGATAATACGTTCTTTGATTTCATTAGTGATATGAGGAATAACTTGAATTGTAGCCCCAAGATAGTCACCACGGCGCTCTTTACGTAATACTTCAGAGTATACGCGACCTGTCGTGAAGTTATTACGACGAGTCATTTTCGTGCGAATAAAGCGCTCATAGTGCCCTAAGTCGAGATCAGTTTCAGCACCATCGTCAGTGACGAAGACTTCCCCGTGCTGAATTGGGCTCATAGTACCTGGATCGACGTTGATATACGGATCCAACTTCATCATGGTGACATTGAGTCCACGGGCTTCGAGTATAGCCGCCAGAGAGGCTGCGGCAATGCCTTTACCCAGAGAGGATACGACCCCGCCGGTCACAAAAATATAATTCGTTTTCATGCTGAACCTGAAAGTTTAGGTGTATTAGGATGATGGATATAACTGGACGGGAACACAGTATACCCGAACCTTATTTTCGCTACAAACATTCTTAGTAGTATAAAGTTCTTTTTCATCACGCCACTTATCCGTTTAAACACGAAAAAACAGTAAAAATTCAATTAACTAAACCCGTGAAAATATTTCTCAAGCATTTTAGCTTAATCCTTTCAGCTAAGATATCATTTTTAAAGAAGAGATGCTTTATTTTTTTCACGGTATTAAGTGTAGCAGGTTTATAGCGAGATCTTTTGCTTATGATCATGCTTTTAATTTTTTTGAGGTTAATCACATTTTTAATGCAATAAAATGTAACTACAAGATTTTAAATCACCCAAAAACAAAAAAACGAAATTACCTTTTATAATTTCGCTTTTTAAAATCTTTTATAAAAATCGCTGAAAAAACGAGATGTTATAGACTATTTTTATCGCACTTTATGTCACGCTGGCGTTAATTTGCGTGTCACAATTCACTCAACCTGTTGTCCTTTTGCTTTCTGCCAACAGATCTCCATCTCTTCCAATGAGGCATTTTCTATGCCTATACCTTCTTCTGAGAGCGTTTTTTCAACAAAACGAAAGCGTTGTTCAAATTTTCTGCATGCTCGATTGAGTGCTTGTTCAGGTTTTTGTTTTAAATGGCGTGATAAATTCACCACAGAAAACAGTAAATCACCTAACTCATCTTCAATTCGAGAGGCATCTTGAGGCTCTTTTTTCACTTCAGCCATCACTTCATCAATTTCTTCATAAACTTTACCTAAAACAGGCTCTAGTTCATTCCAATCGAATCCCACAGAAGCACACCGTTTTTGGATTTTTTCGGCTTTCATTAAAGCGGGCAATGACACAGGGATATCATCTAACAATGAAAATAGAGCTTTAGCTTCACGCTCTTGAGCTTTGAGCTTTTCCCAACGGTGCTTTTCGGTGGCGAAATTATTGTCACTTTCAGATACAAAAATATGAGGATGGCGACGTTCTAATTTATTGCTAATGGCTTCACAGACATCATTAAAATCAAATAGATTTTGCTCTTGTGCCATTCGTGAATAAAAAACGACTTGATAAAGCAAATCGCCTAACTCTTCTTTTAAATCAGCAAAATCTTTGCGCGTAATGGCATCTAATACTTCATAGGTTTCTTCTAATGTATAAGGTGCAATAGTGTCAAAAGTCTGCACTTTATCCCATTCACATCCAGTATTAGGATCACGTAGCTGTGCCATAATTTCTAATAAACGAAAGATTTCACGATTTTCTGACATCACATTGCCTTTTAAATAAGAGTTAGCTTTATCCTGTTTAACATATTTTTAGATAAAAAAATGCCGAGAACAGTTGTCTCGGCATCTTATCATTTCAAGCTCAAGATCTTAAAAAGAACTTTTTTGAAAGAATAATGACATTTTAAATTGAACTATAAATTTGTTATTTACAAATATACTCCTCACTATAAATCCACGTTTCAACACCATATAAATACGTCATTTTTGTTAAAGGATTAATAAAATGAGTGAAAATATAATTCAATTTAGTTCATTAACTGTAACGCCACATAGTGCTTATATTCCTGAGTATGCTTTTAATAATGGTTTTTCTTTTAATCAAGCTACAAATATTATTTGTAATAATTTTATACAGGATAAAAAACAAGAATGCCCTGTTTGCGGAAAGAAAAATTGCCCTGAGTTTAAAAATGAATGTAAATCTTACTTAAAACAGAAAACTGAATTAGCATTAAAAAAAGCATTAAGAATGCGACCCTATGGCCGTGCTTTAATGCATAGATCAAACGAGTTTAATGAAAGTTCTCCATTGCTATTATTAAATATGGAAGAAAATAACATTCCATTAAATAATGAAAATATAGGTCGTATATTTGAAGCAGATCTGAATCTAAGTAGAATGTTTTACCAAAAAATGAACTATATAAATGGTTTTCTTTTTGATATTCATTTTAGTCCTCATCCAGACCCTATGTTACAAAATATAGGTGAAAAATTTGGGGAATATTCCCGCTGGTTACCCTCAGTTAGATTAGCTTTACATGCCTTATATGCAGATAAAGGTGCAGACAATATAAATAATTTCCCTGAGATGCAAAAATATATCAGAGAACAAGATTTTAAATCTGCATGCCAAAATTTCCACAAGAATATGACGTTTACACGTCGTAATTTCCAAATTGCTGATATTTTAGCTCAACAAGCAAATAAAAAAGAACAAACAAACGATGATTTTAAGCAGTTGCATGATTCAATAAAGTTTACTGCTGATTTTTATAAAGAAGTGTTTAATGCTTATGGTGATAAAGCAAGAAAATTAGCGGAGTCTTTAGCACAACAAGCCAGAGGAAAAACCATCCGTAACGTTGATGATGCGCTAAAAGCTTACGAAAAATACAAAGCGGATATCAATAGAAGAATTAATGCCAAAGATCGTAAAGCTATTGCAACTGCATTGGAATCGATCAAACTCGATGATATAGCTCAAAAATTAAAAAAATTTAGTAATGGTATGTTTTTTGTGAGTAAAGCTCTTGACGTCAAAGATCTATCGATAGAGTTAATAAAAGCAACAGAAACAGATAATTGGCGTCCATTTTTTGTTAAAGCAGAGACTATATTTGTAGGAATGGCGGCTACATCTGTAGCAGGATTTACATTTAGTGTACTTCTAGGTGGTCCCATAGGGGTATTAGGATATGGATTGCTTATAGCAAGTATTGGAGCATTGATTGATAACGACTTAATTGAAAAAGCCAATAATTTGATTGGTATTTAATTAATACTTTAAAGGTTGTTTATTTAGAGGAACAACCTTTTCACTAACACAAATAATATAAAAATTATTGTAATTGGTATAGATAATAAAAACACGATGAAACTATATAAAGCTAAACCACCAGCTTTACCAGCTGTATCTAAAAATAGTCCTCGATTCCAAAATTCTCTAGTAGTAAATTGAAGAAAAAAATATTCAATCCCCCATTTAGCCAACGGATATAATCCAATACCAGAAATACTAATTAACAATATTAGACTTTCATACTTCAACTCATACTCTAAGCAAGAGTATAAAAATAGAGCGCCAATAAACCATCCCCAACACATATTCTTAATATAATATTGTTTAGTTATCTTCATATTTACCTACGAGATCTCTTTTATTTAAAACCATATTTATTTTAAATAAACCCTAGCAATTAAATTACTAACTAAATATACAGATTTTCTGATTTTTAGATAAAAAAATGCCGAGAACAGTTGTCTCGGCATCTTATCATTTTAATAATTTAGTGAGAAAAGCGTTTCGCCTCTATCACATCTGGCAACTGATTAAGTTTTGCCAAAATACGACCTAATACTTGGAGATTATAAATCTCAATATTCATATCGATTGTCGCAATTTGTTGCTTCACATCGCTACGGCTACTCACACCAAGTACGTTTACTTTTTCATTGGCTAAAATTGTCGTGATATCACGTAATAACCCACTACGATCATTCGCTACAACACGTACTACCAATGAATAACCGCTGGAGTAATTTTCTCCCCATACCGCATCAACAATACGCTCTGGTGCATGAGAAAGTAATTCAGCCAGTTGCTCACAGTCAGCACGGTGAATCGAAATACCACGACCTTTAGTAATAAAGCCGACAATATTGTCACCCGGAATAGGCTGGCAACAACGCGCAATATGGTGCATTAAGTTACCCACACCTTCGACAACAATGCTTCCACCAGACCCTGTGGTTCTTGGTGCTGGCGTTTTGTTTTCGAGCGTGCGCAGTGCCTCTTTATCTTCATCTTCTGCAGTGGCTTTATTCAATTTGCTTTGAATAAAGTTCACTAATTGGTTGATTCGAATATCACCGACACCAATACCTGCTAATACTTCATCAACACTATGAACGTTATAACGTGCGATCAGCAGTTTTTCTGCTTCTTTCATGTTGATATCCATATGCGCCAATTCGTTATCTAAGATCTGACGCCCCGCAAGAATATTTTTATCGCGATCTTGCTTACGGAACCAATTATGAATTTTCGCACGTCCACGGCTTGTCGTGACATAACCTAAGTTAGGATTTAACCAATCGCGACTTGGATTTGGATGTTTTTGCGTAATAACTTCAATTTGGTCGCCCATCTGTAATTGATAGCTAAATGGCACAATACGCCCACCAATTTTTGCCCCAATACAACGGTGCCCCACATCACTATGGATATGATAAGCAAAATCAAGCGGTGTTGAACCTGCCGGTAAATCAACAACATCACCTTTTGGCGTAAAGACGTAAACCCTATCATCAAAGACTTGGCTACGAACTTCATCCAGCATTTCGCCAGAATCCGCCATCTCTTCTTGCCATGCAATCAGTTTACGTAACCATGCAATACGGTTTTCATAACTGCCTGTACCGCCTTTCGTCGCAGCGCCTGTTGCACCTTCTTTATATTTCCAGTGCGCAGCCACACCCAATTCTGCATCTTCATGCATTTGGCGAGTACGTATTTGAATTTCAACCGTTTTACCTTCAGGTCCTAACACAACGGTATGAATAGATTGATAACCATTGGGTTTTGGGTTTGCGACGTAATCATCGAATTCATCAGGTAAATGACGGAAATGAGTATGCACAATCCCTAATGCGGCATAACAGTCTTGAAGACGCTCAACAACAATACGTACCGCTCTCACATCAAATAACTCATCAAATGCGAGATTTTTTTTCTTCATTTTGCGCCAGATACTATAGATATGTTTGGGACGTCCATAGATATCTACATTAACATTCTCTTCTTTCATATAACCGCGCACTGTACTGACAAAATTATCAATATACTGTTCACGGTCGATACGACGCTCATGAAGTAAGCTGGCTATTTTTTTGTATTCATCAGGATGAAGATAGCGGAAGCAGAAATCTTCTAATTCCCATTTTAATTGACCAATACCCAATCGGTTGGCTAATGGTGCATAAATATTAAAACACTCTTTTGCTGCCAGTACGCGCTCATCTTCTGTGGCATCTTTCACTTCGCGTAAATGGGCAATACGCTCTGAAAGTTTGATGACCACACAACGGAAATCTTCCACCATAGATAACAACATTCGGCGAACATTATCCACCTGAACAGAGCTTGTTTCATTGGTATGCGTTGCTTTTAACTGGCGTATGGCATCCATTTCCATTACACCACGTACTAAGCTCCAAATCGCATCACCAAAATGTTCAGTGACGATTTCCTGATCAATAAGATTTTCTTCAGCAAGGGGGAAAAGAAGCGCTGCCCTCATGCTGTCTTTGTCCATGCTTAATGTCGAAAGAAGCTCCACCATTTCAACACCACGCCACAATAGCAGTTCGGCATCTTCACGCCCTTGAACAGTACGATGGCAGTATTCCCAGGTTTGCATGATTTCACTACCCGCATTGACATGGGTTAAGTTCAAGCTGTTGACCCATTTATCAACAGCAAACTCTCCTGCAGGTGTTAAGTGAGCACTTCTTACTGCAACCATATTCTCTCCCTACACGGTATAAATCTTATTTGCGACTTATTACTGGCTAACTGTTTATTTTCGACCAAATTTATTTTCGACTAAACTTATTTTCGACTAAACAGTGCCATTGATTCCAGATGACCCGTTTGTGGAAACATATCCAACATTTTTAAACTGATTAGCCGATATCCAGAATCTAATAATATCTTACTATCTCTGGCTAACGTGGTCGGATTACAGGAGACATACACGATTTTTTCTGCGGATAACTTCACAATATGTGACATTACCTCCAAAGCCCCTGCCCTTGCAGGATCTAACAACACTTTGTTAAACCCTTCTTTCGCCCACGACATCGCAGAAAAATCAGCCGATAAATCTGCATGCCAAAAATGCGCATTACCTAATTGGTTCAGTTCTGCATTCTGTTTCGCCATTTCAACCAGTGCGGGTACACCTTCTATACCCACCACTTCACTCACGCGTTTTGCGATAGGTAAGGTAAAATTTCCCATACCGCAAAACAGATCTAATACGCGATCTTCTGGCGATAAATCAAGCCAATTAATGGCTTGAGCAACCATCTTAGGATTTATTTCATCATTCACTTGAATAAAATCAGTGGGTGCAAAACGTAAATTAAGACCTTCTATTTGATAGAAGGGTTCCTTCTCAATTGAAGTTAATCGTGCTATCTCGCTATTATCACCTGCAAGATACATCGTAACTTGATGAGTTTGAGAGAAATCACGCAAACTCTGTTTATCACTCTCAGGCAATGGCGATAAATGGCGTAAAATAACCAGTGGACCATTATCAGCGAGCACCATTTCAACATGCCCTAAATCACGTACTGATATTAAATTTTTAAGGCATGTCCAAAGCGGAGACAATAAATCATTGAGCTGTGGCTTTAATACTGGGCATTTTTTTATCATGACCAAATCATTAGAGCGCTCTTGACGAAACCCCATCACCAACCCTTTTTCAGGTTGATAACGTAATCCCAATCTTGCTCTACGACGATAACCATATTCAGCCCCCGCAATCACAGGCTCTGCTGAAATAATCACCCCCGTTTCACGCTTAATAAGGTGCGATAACACACCGGCTTTGGTTGTGCGCTGTAGCGCAATGGGCACATGCTGCTGCTGACACCCGCCACAACGCTCATAATATTCACAATGAGGCGCTATACGCTGTTCACTGGTAGTCAAACGCTTAATAACTTCGCCTTTAGCAAACTGGCGCTTTTCTTCTGTTAAACGAATACGAGCAGTTTCTTGTGGGAGTAGTCCTTTTACAAAAATCGTTTTGCCCTCAGCGTGAGCAATACCTTGACCATTTGCATCCAATGCACTGGCGGTCACTTCCAGAGTTGTTACCTGTTTTTTCACAGGACGTTTTTTAGGGGAATAAAACTGCACCATAGTATTAAATTAAGTATCAATGACGGATTAACAGTGAAATGACATCGCTTTAGGATACGCTGTATGTTTTTCAGCGTTACATGAATGACTATGCATTTCAGAAGAAAACATGGAGAGAGTATAACATCGAACAAGTTATTTACTTAACTGATATAAGCAATATTTTTGTTAAATTGAGAAAACTTTTAATGATAACAACCTAAGACTCTCACTTTATGGATTTTATATTGTTCTATAACTAACAAATATTATATATAACTTTTATATTGAATATATTTACAATTAATAACATCTATTTTCTGTTATTTTAATAAATCTTTATTATCACTAAGAAAAGTCTAAATTTTATCACCAATCAATTAGATAGCATTTTTCTTAATGATTACAAATTAATCACAAACCATTAATTTCCTATATTCTTCATAAGCATAATGATCAGTCATTCCACTGATATAATCTTGAATTAATCTTGTTCGATAATAAAACTCTAAAATTTTTCCTCTTTCAGTATTTATATCATCTAGCTTTTCTAACATCTCGTTATAAGCCAGTTTATGTTTAACAGAAAGCTTATGATATAAACGCGTCTCAATAACATATTTAGGATGTTCGTTATATTTATGCAATCTTAAAAAATCTTCAGTTGATAATAAAAGCAAGGGCTTATAGATATCAAGTAATCCACTGATCACGCGATATCCTTTCATTTCAAGCTCTTCAACCTCAGGATGGCTAAATACCCATTTTTTAGCAACACTTTTTAATGTCGTTAATAAACGATGCTCCGCACTATTTCCTTCAAGCAAGGCATGATTAAAGCGACCTTCATACACTTGTGGTAAATTTTTTATAAAACGGTACGCCGTATAAGGAACTAATTTTCCTGTAATATAAACTCGTAAATACATAAAAAACTGATCTTGCATACTGCGTTTAGCTTCATTTTGATCGACTTTTTTATAAGCACGACCCACAGTAATATCGAATAAATCACCTTCGGCTACATCACCATTTTCACGCCATACATCACGTAAAAGCTGAACAAGACGGTTGATATCAAAAATTCCCTTTTCTACCGCATCATCTAAATCTGCAATGCAATAAGAGATGTCGTCGGCAGCTTCCATAATATAAGTAAGAGGAAAGCGACAAAATTCGCCCATATCTAATTTTTCTTGTACTTCTTTTACAAATGCTAATTCAGACCAGTAATACCCTGGTTTTTTCATTAAATAGCTATATTCTTTGGGGACTTCACCTTGCCAATAAGCAGGTCGGGTATATTTTAATACACAGCCAATTTGCGCATAGGTTAAATTCAATTTAAGAAGATGGTGCGCCATCCGAATAGCTTGAGCATTTCCTTCAAACTGGCATAAATCTTGGCGTAAAGTTTGTCGCAATTCATTTAATTGCACTTTAGCTGAATACTGCATAGGAATAAAAGGACAACTGTCAAATTCGGCTGTCGCCTCTGGTGATAATACTTTTTCAAACCAATGCTTAATCGCGGCTTCACCAAAATGACCAAACGGTGGATTACCAATATCGTGCATTAAACACGCCATCTCAATTAAGCTTTCTAAACTATCAATACGATCACTTAAACCATATTCTTCAAGCTTATTTTGTTTTTTTAATTCACCAATAATTTGCTTAGCGATATAACGCCCAATTTGTTGAACTTCAAGAGAATGAGTAAGACGGCTACGTACAGCAGAATTTTGCTCTAGGGGAAAGACTTGTGTTTTTTGTTGTAAACGACGAATAGCGGCTGAGTTAATAATACGTCCACGATCACTTTCAAACTGACGAGAAACCTGTACTTCATCGTTAATATCGATATCACTGCTGTTATATTTGCGTTGATAATTTAACTTCAGCTTAAAATCGATCATTTCTGTCCTCTTTCTGGTTTCGATGAAACGAATTCTCTATTCTTTGTGTTATATCGTGTTTTTCCGATAGATGTTAAACTCTATTTAAATTTCCATTTATTATTAACCTACAAGTGAGTATGACACAATGAGAGTTGGCGTAATAGGTGCAATGGAGCAAGAAGTCACACTTCTGCGTGAGAAAATTGAAGATTGCCAAATCTTATCTCGTGGCGGTTGTGAAATCTATACAGGCACAATCAACGGTGTTGATGTTGCATTATTAAAATCAGGTATTGGTAAAGTTGCGGCTGCAATTGGCACAACATTATTACTTGAGCATTTTCGCCCTGATGTTGTTATCAATACTGGTTCAGCAGGTGGTTTAGACTCAAGATTAAATGTCGGTGATATCGTTGTTTCAACGGAAGTTCGCTATCACGATGCTGATGTTACTGCGTTTGGTTATGAACCAGGTCAAATGGCACAATGCCCTCCTGCTTTTATTGCTGAGCCTAAACTTGTTCAAATAGCAGAAGAATGTATTGAATCACTAAAATTAAATGCTGTTCGTGGTTTAATTTGCAGTGGTGATGCATTTATTAATGGTGCGGAACCTTTAGCCCGTATCCGTCGCACATTCCCAGAGGTTGCAGCCGTAGAAATGGAATCAACCGCAATTGGTCATGTTTGCCATCAGTTCAGCACACCATTTGTTGTGGTTCGTGCTATTTCTGATGTAGCCGATAAAGAATCACACTTAAGTTTTGATGAGTTTTTATCTGTTGCCGCAGAGCAATCAAGCTTAATGGTGACAGCGATGTTGGATAAATTAAAAAACTAATTAAGTCGAGATAATCCTAATATCGCTTTATCAATACCCCGCCTTTATTTTTTACTTATTCTAAGATAAAAAATAGGTGGGTATTTTTTACTATTGGAAAAGTAATGCGTTTATTTATCAATCTTGGGTTATTACTCTGTTCATTATTTTGCTTCAATTTTGCCATTGCTATCACGCCTGCTGATCGTGTTATTACACTATCGCCATCAGCCACTGAAATGGCTTATGCTGCGGGCATGGGTGATAATATTGTCGGAGTTAGTGCTTACTCTGATTATCCAGAGGATGCCAAAAATATTGAACAGGTTGCCAATTGGCAGGGGATTAATATTGAGCGCATTCTATTATTAAAGCCTGATTTAGTCATTGCATGGCAAGGCGGTAATCCACAACGGTCGTTAGATCAGTTAAAAGCTTTGGGTATTTCTATCATTTATTCTGATCCACAAAGTATTGAAGAAATCGCAGACGATCTTATTACGCTTTCCAATTATAGCCATCATCCTGATATAGCATTAAAAAGCGCCCAACAATTGCGCCAGCAATATCAAGCATTACAGCAAAAATATGCATCAAATATATCGAATCAAACCAAGAAAAAAGTCTTTATCCAATTTGGGATGCAACCATTATTTACCACATCAAATAGCACATTACAGAGCCATATTACCGCGCTTTGCGGTGGAGAGAATATCTTTGCTAACAGCCCAGTAGCATGGCCTCAAGTAAGTCGTGAGCAAGTACTTACAAAGCAACCTGATTTGATTATATTCAGTGGTAAAGCAGATCAAATACCTACTGTACAAGCGTTTTGGCAACCTCATCTTACTGTTCCAGTTATTGCTATTGATGAAGACAGTTTTAGTCGCCCTACACCACGTATTATTAATGCAGCACAGCAAATTTGTGAGGCGATAGCAACAAACAATTAGCCAATTTATTAATTACTCAATTGCCACTAATCCCCCTTTACCTTTCTAACGCGACGGGAATATTGTTTATCCGATGTACCTCATATTCCCTGTCTAATAACAGAGTTTGGCGATGCATCGGATAATAAAATCATTATTATTTTTTAATTTTCATTATTTAAAAATAGAAAAAATACTTTCTTTATTATTTAAATTTAAATTCAAATAATATTTATCAGTATTACAATCATCTCCTAATGGAGACTAAAAAATACAGATATTTATAGGCTCTACAGAGCCCATAAATAAAGCGTAAAAGATTAACCTTCGAGTGGCGCACGCCAGTCGTCAGAGCCTGAAGTCCCTGCAACTGTATGTTCCCAATTAATTTTGCGATAAGAAATAGACACTTCGATCAATTGAGTAAAGTCAGATTTAGTCGGATCTTGGCAGTGAGGCATTTGGCAATCGATATTCACGATGGTCGCATCGGTTAACATGGTGGTGAAGAAATGCTCTTGCTTTCCTTCAACCGAGGTGCGAAACCATTTTAAGGTGATTTTTGGCAGCATTTCGCCAGAGGCTAAGGCGTTATACAGCAGAGGAACTGCTTTGTTTAACGCCACAGTAAAACAGAAAGGTTTATGAGCGCGTTGACCAGAAGGCTGACCCGATTGTGGATCAGTCGGTACTGTCACAACATGAGAAAATGCTTGCACCAGCATTTCATTTTCATGACCTTGAACATAAATATTTCCTACTGATTCAGCAGTAAATGCCCCCGCAGTAATGTTGCCTTGGGTTATTCCTTCAATAGAGAGATAGCATGGAGTTGGCATGACAAGTCCTTAATTAATCGTCAGTAATTGTTTCTCAACAAAACTATTATTGTTGATGTCCTTTTCAAAAATCAGCCAGTGTGCACTGCGATCCGATTAGAATAGCTTAAGTAGTTTTAATAAGAAGTAAAGGAAGGAGTAGAGAGAACAAGTATTTTATCCTCATAGGATAAGTGACTTAGCGTAAAATAATTGTCATTGCGATATTTACTGCTTTCGCTTCTTAAAACAAGTGTATTTATTTATATTATTCACTTTCGAAAATGTCTGAAATCTCGCTAAAGACAGTCAGTTCTAATGTACATGGATTTTTAATATGTAACAAAATATGTATTTTATTTCAAATTGTAACAACACTGATTTATAAGGAAAAAATAGCTTATTTTTCAAAATAATAAGCAAGCTACGATTTTCACCCACAACGATTAAAAAATCCGCACCTAAAATTTCGCACATCACAGAAGATTTATTTAAATAAAAACAAAAATATCACTCACAAAATGATTTTATAAAATAAGCTCAGAAAGAAGAGAAGAGAAAAGAAAAGAAAAAGATGTTAACCAATAACCTCTCACAGAAAAAAGTCGTGAGCGAGCAAGTAGTGCAACAAGGCAGACAGCGCGCAGTAAGCGGAGCATACATTAGTATGTGAGCATTACGAGCACTGCTCTAACGCCGTGGCACTACTGCACAGCCACGACGCCAAAGAATGATCAGATACTGAAAGAAGAGCCGCAACCACAGGTACTCTTAGCATTAGGATTAGTCACGATAAAACGCGAACCCTCTAACCCTTCAGTATAATCCACACAACCGCCTACTAAATACTGCAAGCTCATAGGATCAACCACTAAAGCAACACCTTGTTTTTCTATGGTCATATCACCTTCATTCATTGCATCATCAAAGGTAAAACCATACTGGAATCCGCTACAGCCGCCACCCGTGATATAAACACGTAAACGCAGATTTGGATTTTCTTCATCTGCAATCAGATCTTTTACTTTATTTGCAGCCGCGTCAGTAAATTGTAACGGCAGAGCCATATCATCACTCATTGTTCACTCCAGACTGGGTATTCCAGCAAAAAAACAGCCAGCAAAAATTTATCTTATTTGCTGATATAATGTGATGATTATCTAATACCTGCTCATAACCTTCAAGTTTGTTGTGGACAAAATACACTTTTTGCTACCTATCACTTTTTACGATAAACCACGACCTCACAATAACAGTGAGAAATCAAAATCTTGTTGCCGTGTATTTGGCTTCATCTGCGCGGTGCTTTAGAATACGCCTTAATCTTACGCTCACCCATCATTAGGAGTCTGACATGAGCAAGTCTGAAACGCTTTATAATCTCGCACAACAAGTGATCCCCGGCGGCGTCAACTCACCTGTTAGAGCATTTAACGGTGTAGGTGGAACCCCTCTTTTTATTGAACGTGCTAATGGTGCGTATATTTATGATGTTGATGGACGAGCTTACCTTGACTATGTCGGCTCCTGGGGACCGATGGTTTTAGGTCACAATCACCCTTCCATTCGTCATGCAGTCACTGATGCTGTACAAAAAGGTCTAAGTTTTGGCGCACCAACAGCCGCTGAAGTTGAAATGGCAAACCTAGTGACAGAATTAGTGCCATCCATGGATATGGTTCGTATGGTGAACTCAGGCACAGAAGCCACAATGAGCGCTATCCGCCTTGCTCGTGGTTATACGGGTCGTGACAAAATTATTAAATTTGAAGGGTGTTATCACGGTCATGCGGACTGCCTATTAGTAAAAGCAGGCTCTGGTGCATTAACTATGGGACAACCAAATTCACCGGGCGTACCGGCTGATTTTGTCAAACACACCTTAACTTGTACTTACAACGATTTAAACTCTGTACGCCAAGCATTTGAAAACTATCCAGATGAAGTTGCTTGTATCATTGTTGAACCTGTTGCAGGCAATATGAACTGCGTTCCACCAAAAGCGGACTTCTTACCGGGTTTACGTGCCTTATGTGATGAATTTGGTGCTTTACTCATTATTGATGAAGTGATGACCGGTTTTCGCGTGGCACTAGGCGGCGCACAAGCTTATTACGATGTTGATCCTGACTTAACGTGCTTAGGTAAAATCATCGGGGGCGGTATGCCTGTAGGTGCATTTGGTGGACATATGGAAGTGATGTCTAAACTCGCGCCAATTGGCCCAGTTTATCAAGCTGGTACTTTATCGGGTAACCCTATTGCAATGGCTGCAGGTCTAGCCTGCTTACACGAAGTCTCACAACCAGGTGTTCATCAAACATTAGATGAACTAACCACAATGCTAGCTGATGGTTTACTTGAAAAAGCACAACAAGCTGGTATTCCAATGGTTATCAACCATGTTGGTGGTATGTTTGGTCTGTTCTTTACAGATGCAAAAGAAGTAACTTGCTATCAAGATGTGATGAATTGTGATGTTGAGCGCTTTAAGCAATTCTTCCACTTAATGTTAGAAAAACGCGTCTACCTTGCACCTTCTGCATTTGAAGCGGGCTTTATGTCTATCGCTCATACCAAAGAAGATATTCAACGCACTATTGATGCAGCAGAATATGCTTTTGGAAAAATGAAAGGCTAGTTTAAATATCCCTTTATAAAAGCCAGTCAGTTCACAATTGTGAACTGACTGGCTTTTTATTTCTTTTTTCTATCCAATATCAATAGAAATATCATTTTTGATATCTTTGAATTAAATTCAACCCATTGTTGCCATAATGACTTTAAAGTACAAAACAAAGTATCATATTTGATACTATTGTGTTAAATTTAATCATCTATTGTCATAGTGACTTTAAAATACGGCTTAAAGTATCATATTTGATACTTTATTTGTTTTTTAGAGAAAATATATGCTCTCGTCACAATCAAAACAGGAAAAAGTATCAAAAATGAGCCTTAATAAAATTTTGAAGACAATCGATGATTTATCGGCTGAAGAAAAAACAAGGCTATTCTTAGAATTAAATTCTAAGCAAAAATTAAATAACCATTGTTATTTCAATGAGATATGTAATTCTGAAAAATCACTTAATCTATTTGCACTAGAAGAGTATGAACTTAAAAGAATCATCAAATTAGAGCTAAAAAAACAGGATATTGCCTATGAAGAAATGGCTATGCAAATTGATGTATCTATAGCCACTTTTAAACGAATAGTTGCCAAGCCGTTAATGGCAAAAACGATCAATCTTCATTCTTTATTGAAAGAACTTGGATTTAAATTATGCCTCGAAAAATAGAAGTTTGGCTTTATGACCAGCCTGCTGGTGTTTTAAGTGAAGAAGAAAATGGGTTTATTTTTCACTATTATGATAACTACAAGGGCAGAGCAATATCTTTAAGTATGCCGGTTAGAAAAGAGCATTATTGGTGTGAAGAATTACATCCTTTTTTCAAAGGATTAGCACCAGAAGGATGGTTACGTAAACGTTACTCTGAAATTCAGAAAATTGATGATAAAGATTTGTTTGGTCTATTGATGAACAATGGTAATGACTTACTAGGGGCAGTTGTCCTTAGAGAGATAACCCTATGAATGTAAACAATTGTTTAATAAATCTAAAAGAATTAAAAAGATCAGAATTAGATTCAGGCTATTCTCTACTCGGGATAAAATCTCTTTTTAACAATATAGACATGATCCTGAATTTACCCTTTACACGTAGTCAATTCATTCAAGAATTACCTGAACAACAAAAAGGGATGAGTATTTCAGGTTATCAGCCAAAACTCTCACTATGTGTAAAAGATAACATTCTACAAGTCGTTAATAATAACGGTACTTATATCCTCAAACCTTCACCTGAAGAATATCCTTATCTCGCTGAAAATGAACATGCGACCATGATGGTAATGCAACGGCTAAAATTTGATATTCCACCATTTGGTCTTTTTCGTTTTAAACAAGAAGATGGAAAGCCAGAAGAATTTGCTTTTGTTATTAAGCGATATGATCGTATTGGTTCTGATGCAGTTCGATTACATCAAGAACAATTAGATGGTGCGATGGGGATAAATGATAAATATGGGCTTTCTAAGGGGAAAAAGACTGTTAGCTATGAATCTGCTGCAAAATATTTAATTACTAATATAGATAATAGTCTTAAAAATAAACGAGATATTTTTCTGCGTATCGTTTATGCCTATGTTTTAGGAAACAATGATTATCACTTAAGAAATATGGGTATCATTTTACCTGATAACGCGTCTCCATCACTAGCGCCAATTTATGATTTTGTCAGTGTAGTCCCTTATCCATCGGCATTTATAGAATATCTTGCACTCCCATTACTTGCATTAGAAGAAAACGATACAGACACAGCCCCAGGATTAAATTCAAAATATGGTGAGTATATTGGGTTTGATTTCATTCTACTGGCGGAAAATATTGATATTAACCTTAAGCTTGCTCAAAAATGGCTAGGCGATATTATAAATAGTCACCAACTCATTATTGATACATATAATGAAAGTCATATGCCCAAAGAACAAAGAGAATTAGTCTTAGCTTATGTAGCAAGAAGAATAAACTTACTCAAAATAACTACGCTATAAAAACAAAAAAATAAACGGCACTTACATGCCGTTTTTATTTTATCTAACTGACGTGCTCACTTATTCAGAAAACAGATCTTGTAACCACTTTGGTGCGCCACTTTCATCAGTATCTTGCTGAATAGGCGTACACAATCCATCTGGATTTGATGTCCATACAGGTAGAGTACGAACACCACCGCCATAACAAGCAAAGTTACCTTGTGCATCTACTGACATTTCAGCGATATCATCTGGTGCTGGCGGGTTTAATTTCAGCGGTGCCTGATTTTCTAAATAGTTACGATACAGCAACAATGCCCCTGTTGAACCGGTTAAGTTCGTTGGGCCATTATTATCGCGTCCCATCCATGAAATCGTCACTTCCTTGCCATCAATCCCCGCAAACCAACTATCGCGGAGATCGTTTGTCGTACCTGTTTTACCTGCAAGGTTGTAATTACCAAATTTCGGTTTTAATACACGCCATGCTGTTCCTGAATTCACCACTTGTTGCATACCAAATAGCGTCATATAAGCCGCTTGAGGTGAAACTGTGGTCTCCGCTTGAGGATAGCTTTGATAAAGCACCGTACCATCTTGGGCAATAACAGAACGCAATGATGATAGTTTTGCACGATTACCTAAACTACCAATTGTTTGGAAGGTTTGAGCCACTTCCATTGGCGTTAAGTTTAATGCGCCTAATAGCATCGCTGGTACTTTTTCTAAATTTTCCGCTGGGGCGCCTAAGTTAATCCAAGTTTGGATGACTCGATCTAACCCGACTTCTAAACCAAGATTAACGGTAGGAACATTACGTGATGTTGCTAATGCATCCACCAGCATTAATTTGCCTTTATAACCGCGATCGTAGTTACGTGGTTGCCAAGGTTTGCCTCCCGGAATAGGCACTGAAATAGGTTCGTCCGCAAGCCAAGTATTTAAACGAAAACGATCAGGCTCACTTAATGCCGTTAAATATGTGGCTGGTTTTGCCAAAGAGCCGATAGAACGACGAGCCGATAATGCACGGTTAAAGCCCGCATATTGTGGCTGAGAACCACCGACTAATGCTCTCACTTCACCACTTAAGCGATCTACAACAACCATCGCCCCTTCTAGATCGTCAATTTTGCGAACTTTACGTATATCCGCAACACCCACTTCAACGGCTTTTTCAGCCGCATCTTGCGAGACAGGATCTAATGTGGTGAAAATTTTCGTACCCGATAAATCTTTCACTTTATCGCCTAGGGTTGTTTGTAACTCTTGGCGAACCAATTGCATAAACGCAGGTTGAGGCGTTAACGCTTCACTGCGGGGCTTCACACCTAAAGGACGCGCACTAAGCACATTGTAAAGCTCTTGGTCGATTATCTCTTGGGTTTGCAGCAGTTTTAATACGACATTACGACGCTCTAACGCAGCTTTAGGGTTACGCCATGGGTTATAAGCTGATGCACCTTTAACCATACCTACTAAAAGCGCTTGCTGATCAAGGCTTAATTCATCAACGGGACGACCAAAATAATAGAGGCTAGCTAAAGGGAAGCCCCGAATTTGTTCATCACCACTTTGCCCTAAAAAAACCTCATTAAGATACAGCTCTAAAATACGATCTTTGCTATAACTCGCATCCATAATGATTGCCATATAGGCTTCATTAAGCTTTCTTTTTAACGTTCTTTCGTTAGTCAAAAATAGGTTTTTCACTAACTGTTGCGTTAAGGTACTCCCGCCTTGAACTGCTTTACCCGCAGTAAAGTTTGCTAATACCGCCCGCCCAATTGAATAAAAGCTAATACCGTCGTGCTCATAGAAACGGCGATCTTCTGTAGCAATTAATGTATCCACTAATAATTGTGGGAATTTATCTCTTGCTAAGAATAAACGTTGCTCACCATTTGCAGATTGCATCATGGTGATTAACTTAGGATCAAGACGGAAAAAACCAAACTGCCGCTGATTATCCATGTTAGTAATACTAACCAGTGAATTCTGCTCAAAGGACAATTTAGCTAAAATTTGTTCTTCACGACCATCAGGGAAATCGAAAGGTCTGCGCAACATTTCAATTGCGTTGCCTCTTACCACAAATTCGCCAGGACGAGTGATTTTGTTAACATTGCGGTATTGCATACCCTCAAGTAAGCTCACCATCTCTTTTTGGCTATAATTCATACCCGGTTCTAAGTTAACGGTACGTCCGTAAACCGCAGCAGGCAATTCCCAAACATTGCCATCAAGGCGCTCTTTGATTTGAGAATGTAAATAAACACCATAAATACCCATTAAAACCGCAACTACAATGGCGATTTTGACAAATAACCAAAACCAAGAACGACCTCTTTTGGTTTGTTTTGCTGGTCTTTTCTTTCTACTCATGAACTGTATCTCTCATTAAAACCCCTTTATCACGGGATAAAGAAGCCTAACATTGTCACTATTTTTCTGTGTTATCCCACAAGAAAGCTCTCAAATATGAATAAAACTAGAGCATATCAATCTGGGGTAAAACGAATATTCATTTATTGGCTATATTTTTTCACTCGCCGAGTCGGTGCCGTATTTGCTGGATCATCAGGCCATAAATGCTTGGGATAGCGCCCTTTCATCTCTTTTTGTACCTCTTTATAGCTTCCTGCCCAAAATGTCGCCAAATCTTGCGTTTTTTGGATAGGACGATGGGCTGGTGACAATAATTCCATGATCACAGGCAATTGACCATTCGCAATAATAGGGCTTTGTTGTTCGCCATAAACTTCTTGAATACGAATAGCAATCACAGGTGGCAATGCCAAATCATAATTGATAATCACTTTTGTACCTGTCGGCGCCAAATAATGCGTCGGAAATAAGCTTTGAAGCAACTGATTTTCATGCCATGTTAATTGATTTTTAATAATCGTATTAATATCAATTTGTTGTAATGCTTTTAATGTCTGAACTTCTCCAAGTTCAGGCAAAAGCCATGTTTCTAAAGTTTCAAGTAACACAGCTTCGGCTAAATCAGGTAATAAGACCTCAGGACACCATTTTTTCGCTAAAGCAAGACGAATAAAAAGCTGTTGAGTCTCTTCACTAAGGGCTAAAGCATTTAAACCGTTATCTCTCAGCCAATTTAATAATGCTTGTTGCATTTGCTGTTTATTGGGTTTGTCTAATTGGCGCTGGCTTATGGTTAATCGCCCTAATTGGCGTTGTTGCCATGCAACCAATGTACCCCGTTTTTCATCCCATTCAACCGTGGTATTATTTTCAATTAGCTCAGGAAAAGTAGCTGATATTTCATCGATATCAATAGGTAGAGCCAATAAAATGCGCACATCAGCATAATGTGCATTTTGTAGTAATAATGGCGCTAAGATCCACGGTGTATCACTTATTGAGTGCCTGTCATCCATCATTGCACCTTGCCCATTTGCTAAACGAAAACGCCCTTGATTATCACGATTTTTAGCAATCCTATCAGGAAATCCAACGGCTAATAATAAACCTAGCAATTCAGGGCAGAACATCCCTTTACCATGTTGAGAAAGCTGTTTTTCACGTCGCGACCAAAAGATGTTTTTTTGTTGAGCAATCCACTCTAGATTAATTTCTTGTCCTCGCGGTGGCTCTTCTAAAATTGCACATAAACGTGCAGCCGTCGCAAGATGATTATCACTTTGCTCACTTGCATAATCCAAAATTGCCGCTAATCGAGGCTCTATACCCCATTGCGCCATGCGTGAACCTCGTGGTGTTAATCCACCTTGTTTATCTATCGCACCTAAACGATGCAATAAGTCTTTAGCGGCATGTAATGCTTGTGGTGTTGGCGTATCCAACCAACTCAATTGATTAATGTCACGACATCCCCACTGCAAAACAGAAAGCCACAACGACGATAAATCACTAGCTAAAATTTCGGGTATTTGGTGAGAAGCAACGCGCTCTGCCTGTTCTTGGCTTATTAAATGCCAGCAAATGCCTGCCTCAAGACGCCCTGCTCGCCCTGCTCTTTGTGTTTGTGATGATTGGCTAATTCTTTGACGCAATAAACTAGTGACACCACTTTTCAAATCAAATTGAGCGCGTTTTTCAATAGCACTATCAAGGACTAAACGAATTCCTTCAATGGTAAGACTCGTTTCTGCGATATTGGTCGCAAGAACGACTTTCCGATAACCTTTTTCAGTCGGTTCAATCGCTTTTTGTTGCTCAGCCAATGAAAGCGCACCATAAAGAGGAAATAACAAAACATTGTCATCCACTTTATCTTTTAGAATGTCTGCAACACGCACAATTTCGGCACTACCCGGCAAGAATATCAACATAGAGCCAGCTTCTTGCGCCAATAATCGCAATGCCATGGTGGCAATCTCTTGTTCAAAGGGTTGATGCGGATTGATAGGAAAATAGGCTCTTTCGACGGGATAACTACGACCTTCGGCGCTGATCATAGGTGCATCAGGCAATAATGCCGTGAGCTTTTGATTATCTAATGTTGCGGACATAATCAAAACACGCAAATCATCACGTAATCCCATCTGTACATCGAGCAATAGCGCCAGCGCTAAATCTGCTTGTAAACTGCGTTCATGAAATTCATCTAAAATCACAAGGCTTACGCCAGACAACTCAGGATCTTGCTGTAACATCCGGTTTAATACCCCTTCTGTTACCACTTCAAGTCGAGTTTTTGAGCTAACTTTGCTTTCCGCTTTCATTCGATAACCCACCGTATTACCAACTTCTTCATTTAGTTGATTGGCTAAACGATAAGCAATACTTTTGGCAGCAATTCGTCTTGGCTCTAATAAAATAATTTTGCCATCAAAAAGGTTCTGCTGAAGTAAATAGAGGGGAAGCGCCGTTGATTTACCTGCACCTGTGGGTGCATGAAGCAAAACTTGTGGGAATTGTTTTAACGCAGTAACGATATTTTCTGTTACATCAAAGATTGGCAATAAATGCACACAGGCTCCATGGCTCATTAACTTTTTTGGCTAGGCATTGTAGCATTAGCGCTTTATTAAAGGTCGTATTTTCATCGGAGTCATTATGAAATTTGAGCAACCGCTACAATCCGCCACTTTACTAAAACGATATAAGCGTTTTTTAGCAGACGTTGTCACCCCAAATGGGGAAGAATTCACGCTCCATTGCGCCAACACAGGAGCAATGACGGGATGTGCGACGCCCGGTGATACAGTTTGGTACTCCACCTCTTCAAACGCAAAAAGAAAATACCCGCACAGTTGGGAACTGACTCAAACTCAAACCGATGATTGGATTTGTGTAAATACCTTAAGAGCGAATGGGATTATAGCTGATGCTATTGAGGCGGGTGATATTCCAGAATTATCTGAGTATGACGAGATAAAACGAGAAGTGAAATACGGTAGTGAGAACAGTCGTATTGACATTTTACTTAAATCAAATCATAAAGTTGACTGTTATATTGAAGTGAAGTCAGTCACCTTACTCGACAACGGTATGGGCTATTTCCCTGATGCAAAGACAGAACGAGGTCAGAAACATCTTCGAGAGTTGACCGCTATCGCAAAATTGGGTTTAAGGGCTGTCTTATTCTACGCAGTTCCCCATACTGGGATTACGGAAGTGACTGTTGCTAAAGAGATTGACCCTAACTATGCTTCACTGCTAAAAGATGCAAGTGATGCAGGGGTTGAAATCTTGTGTTATCGCATCAATATTAGTGAATACAATTTAACAATTGGACAGCAATTACCTTTTATTTCAAATGGTTAATTGATTTTCATGGCTTTAGTTAAGTATTAGTTAAGTATTTTTTAACTAAAAAGGGACATTTACTTGCGTGCCTTCACACCATGAGAAAACTTATTAAAGGAATAATTGCTATCCTCGCGGGCATCTGCTATTTATAGCGCCCTATTTTTTCCCCTTCCTGTTTTGAAGGTGGGGATTATTCAGAAATGCGTATGTAGGAGAAGCATTATGCAAGAAGGGCAAAAGCGTAAAACATCGTCCATGAGCATTCTCGCTATTGCTGGCGTTGAGCCATATCAGGAAAAAGCGGGCGAAGAGTACATGAACGAAGCCCAATTAGCGCATTTTAAGCTAATACTTGAATCTTGGCGCAATCAGCTCAGGGATGAAGTCAACCGCACCGTTACTCATATGCAAGATGAGGCGGCAAACTTCCCAGATCCCGTTGACCGTGCTGCACAAGAAGAAGAATTCAGTCTTGAGCTGCGTAACCGTGATCGTGAACGTAAACTCATTAAGAAAATCGAGAAAACACTGAAAAAAGTCGAAGATGATGACTTTGGTTTCTGTGAATCTTGTGGAGTGGAAATCGGCATTCGCCGTTTAGAAGCTCGTCCTACAGCCGATTTATGTATCGACTGTAAGACATTAGCTGAAATCCGTGAAAAACAGATGGCTGGCTAATAATGAGCAAACGCCTCAGCCTAATACGTTGAGGCGTTAATCTGAATCTTTCGATGCACGAGATTACAGACTATATTGGGCGCTTTGCGCCATCGCCAACGGGTCAACTTCATTTTGGCTCCTTGGTTACTGCACTCGGCAGTTATCTTCAAGCTCGCGCATACCATGGGCGTTGGCTTCTGCGCATCGATGATATCGACCCTCTTAGAGAACCTCCTGGCACGGCATTCCAAATTATTCGTACATTAGAACATTATGGTTTGTTCTGGGATGAAGAGATCCTCTATCAATCGCAACGCCATGATGCTTATCGTGAAGTTTTACACACTCTTTGGAAAGAAGGTGTTTGCTATCACTGTCATTGTAGCCGTCATCGTTTACATGATTTAGGGGGCGTGTATGATAACCACTGTCGTCATCGCGAGCCGCTCACAAATAATGTTACGCCTTTTGATAAAGAAAGTGCATGGAGGCTGATCCAACAGCATCCTGTTTATCATTTTGAAGATGTCATTCAAGGTACATATTATTCAAAGAGTACGTCTATCGTGTTAGAAGATATGATTATTCACAGAAAAAATAACTTATTTGCGTATAATCTAGTGACAGTGATTGATGATAGTTATCAGGGTGTAACTGAAGTTGTTAGAGGTGCCGATCTACTTGATCCCACGTTGCGGCAGATCAGTTTACATAAACAACTGAATTTACCTATTCCGCGTTATGCTCATTTACCCTTAGCAATAAATCATGACGGTAATAAATTATCAAAACAAAATCACGCAAATGCGTTGCCAGATACTGATCCAAGACCCGTCATTATCGATGCTTTACGCTTTCTTAATCAGCCTATTATTGCGGGTTGGCAAGATTATTCGTTAGCATCATTGTTGGAGATTGCGATAGCGCAGTGGTCACCTTCTGAGATTTTAAAACAAAATCATCAGCAACAAGGGTATGAATAAACCACACAAAGCATTCTCAAAAAATGTTCAGTAGGCTATGATTAGCCGCTTAATTTTTTAATTATTAGAATTTATTATTCGAGGTGTCATATTTTTAATCGAGTAGCACATTTCTGCCGTAATCTGCTAGGGCGACAAACAACGTCATCAGACACACAACCGGTAGCGAGTGAAAGGCCAGTCACTGCTTCTGACCGACCAATACAAGAAACACAGAAACCTGTGCGTCGGCGTCCTGCTATATCCGCAGACCGCCCCCGTAAAAAAAAGAGTAATAAAGAAAAGGCGAACGGGAGTGATTTGCCAATGACTGTGATCCCAAGAGATCAACACCCAATTTCACGTAAAGACATCAGTGATAATGCATTAAAAGTGCTTTATCGCCTAAATAACTCTGGCTTTCAGGCTTATTTAGTTGGTGGCGGTGTCCGTGACTTATTACTGGGAAAAAAACCAAAAGATTTTGATATTGCCACTAATGCAACACCTGAAGATGTACGTCGATTATTCCGTAACAGCCGTTTAGTCGGTCGTCGTTTCCGTCTTGCTCATATTATGTTTGGCCCTGAAGTGATTGAAGTTGCGACTTTCCGTGGCTCTCATGAAGATCATGAAGTTTCAGACAACAACCAATCCCAGCAAGCACAAAGCGGCATGTTACTGCGCGACAATATTTTTGGCTCTATTGAAGAAGATGCCATCCGTCGCGACTTTACATTAAACAGCCTCTATTACGGTGTTGATGATTTTGCTGTACGTGATTACGTTGGCGGTTTAGCGGATCTGAAAGCGGGTATTATTCGCTTAATTGGCGATCCTGAAACGCGCTATCGCGAAGATCCCGTCAGAATGCTCAGAGCGATTCGCTTTGCAAGTAAATTGGATATGCAAATAGCGCCAGAAACCGCAGAGCCAATTGCCAGACTTGCTCCTTTGTTACGTAATATTCCATCGGCTCGTCTTTTTGAAGAATCGCTGAAATTATTACAAACAGGGCAAGGATACAACACTTACAAGTTAATGTGCCGTCATCAATTACTGGAGCCGCTGTTTCCGCTGATTGCATCTAAAATGACAGAGCAACATGATACGCCAATGGAGAGAATGTTAGATCAAGTTCTCAAAAATACGGACTACCGTATCAATAAAGAGATGCGAGTCAATCCAGCGTTCTTATTTGCGGCGATGTTGTGGTATCCATTAATTGAACATGCTGAAAAATTAGTTCAAGAAAGTGGTCTTTCTTACTATGACTCTTTCTCTATGGCGATGAACGATATTTTAGATGAACAATGCCGTACTATTGCGATACCAAAACGCATTACCACAACAATGCGTGATATCTGGCAATTACAGCAACGTTTACCTAAACGCCAAGGTCGTCGTGCGAATAAATTACTTGAGCACCCTAAATTCCGTGCTGCATTCGATTTACTGGAATTACGTGCCAATGTACAACGCAATCCAGAGCTTCAAGCGTTAGCAAGCTGGTGGGCTAATTTCCAAGCCTCTAACAACACGCAACAACGCTCAATGGTCTCTGAATTAGGGCAAGCACCGGTTCGCAGACGTCCACGTCCACGTAAACGCCCTCGTCATCCAAGTGCAAAACCAGCATCTAGACAAGAGAGCACCAATGAATAAACAGAAAAAACGTGTTTATATCATTTTGGGAAGTAATTTAGATTCACCTGAAAATCAGGTGAATTCAGCGATTAAGGCAATCAGTGAGATCCCACAAACAACATTGATTGCACAATCATCTTGGTATCGTACTCGCCCAATGGGACCACAAGATCAGCCTGATTACCTCAATGTTGCTGTTGCGGTTGATACAACCTTAGCACCAGAAGAGTTGCTAAATAACACACAAGCGATTGAATTAGCGCAAGGTCGTGTTAGGAAAGAAGGCAACCGTTGGGGTCCAAGAACGCTTGATCTTGATATTATGTTATTTGGTGATGACGTGATCCAAACCGAGCGATTAACCGTACCTCATTACGGGCTTAAAGTACGTGAATTTATGCTTTATCCATTAGCTGAATTAGCCCCCGATCTTCGCTTTCCTGATGGCGAGTTATTAGCAGATAGATTGGCGTTAGTGCCTGAAAATGGCATGGAAAAGTGGTAATTTCACACTAATACGCCCTTAATGCTAAAGGTTGATACTGTAAAAAACATAAACAGTATCAGCCTGTCTCTTCGCTGTTACTTTCCTTCGAGTTTTCAAACCCACCTCTGCGCCTCAATTTTCAAACTTTTTTATATTTATTTTTCATATGTAATCAATTGATAAATATAAATAAAAATTATCATTTGTTATTTTTCATTACTCATTTAATTACTTTTTCTTCGTTTTTAGTCCTTAAATGCTACAATCGAAAGTAGCTTTATTTTGATAATCGACTATTTCCTTTAATAAACAAATAATTATGTGAAGTAATTAATTTTATCTACACACAAAAATGACAATAATGGAGCTTGTTGCAATGAAACCCACTACGCTTTCAACGCTGAACAGCTATAAGCAAGAAAAGAAAAAATTCGCCACAATCACCGCTTATGATGCAAGTTTTGCTCGCCTTTTTGCACAAGAAGGTATTCAAGTCATGTTGATTGGTGATTCATTAGGAATGACACTACAAGGTCATAACAGCACGTTACCCGTGACTGTTGAGCAAATTGCCTATCACACTCGTTGTGTAAGAGCTGGCGCACCTAATGCCTTCTTAATTGCTGATATGCCCTTTATGTCTTATTCAACACCTGAGCAAGCTTGCCTTAATGCCAGTATTCTGATGCAAGCTGGGGCTAACATGGTGAAAATTGAAGGTGGTAGCTGGTTAATTCCAACAGTAAAAATGCTCACTGAACGTGCTGTTCCGGTCTGTATTCATTTAGGATTAACACCACAATCCGTTAATGTTTTTGGTGGTTATAAAGTTCAAGGCAGAGACTTTGCAGCGGCAGAACAATTAAAACAAGATGCGATATCACTTGAAAATGCAGGCGCTCAACTGGCGGTATTAGAATGTGTTCCTATAACTCTGGCTAAGGCGATTACAGACGTATTAACGATGCCTGTTATTGGTATTGGGGCAGGTAATGTCACAGATGGACAAATTCTTGTGATGCATGACTTATTAGGCTTAACCCCTCAAGCGCCTAAGTTCTCAAAAGATTTTTTACAAGAAGCAGGTTCATTAAAAGGGGCTGTTAGCCTTTATGTTCAACAAGTTGAACAAGGTCTGTTTCCCGAAGAAAAACATTCATTTAACTAATTTATTATCCTAATTATCAATATTTTTTAAAGGAGTCACGCTGTGCTAATTATTGAAACTACGCTTATCTTACGCAGAGAAATCAAGCGATTAAAGCAAGAAGGTAAACGCATTGCATTGGTTCCAACAATGGGTAATCTGCATGAAGGTCACCTAAAATTAATTGAAGAAGCCCGTATTCATGCAGATGTTGTGATAGCTTCTATTTTTGTTAACCCGCTTCAATTTGATAGAGAAGCGGATTTAGCAAACTACCCTCGCACTTTACAAGAAGATTGCGAATTATTGCGTGATAAACATGTCGATATTATCTTTGCACCTTCAGCGAAAGAGATGTACCCACATGGTATGGAAAATCAAACAACGGTTGATGTACCTGTATTATCTACCGTATTAGAAGGTGCAAGCCGCCCAGGTCATTTCCGTGGTGTCACGACAGTGGTCAGTAAGCTTTTTAACCTTGTACAACCTGATATTGCGATGTTTGGTGAAAAAGACTTCCAACAACTGCAAATTATCAAAAAAATGGTAAGCGATTTATGTATGGATATCAGCATCGTTCCTGTTGCTATCGTACGTGACAACAATGGTTTAGCGCTCAGTTCGCGCAATCGCCTATTATCCGACAACGAAAAACAACAAGCCCCTGCGCTTTATCAAGCGATGCAAGAAATCGCAGAGCAATTAAAGTCAGGTAATCATGATGTTAATCAGCTACTGCAAAATGCAAAAAGCACCTTAGAGCAGCAAGGTTTTCGTGCAGATGAATGCTTTATTTGTGACGCGGATACTCTAAGCCCTCTAAATGAAGATAGCCGACGTGCTGTTATTCTAATGGCGGCATGGCTGGGTAATACACGCTTAATTGATAACCAACAAGTTGACCTGGTTTAATCTTCATTATTAAAACAATAGGAAACACAACAATGCTACGCACAATGTTACAAGGCAAGCTCCATCGCGTAAAAGTGACACAAGCCGATCTTCATTATGAAGGCTCTTGCGCGATTGATCAGGATTTTATGGATGCCGCAGGCATTCTTGAAAATGAAGCGATTGATATTTATAACGTTGATAATGGTGAACGTTTTTCAACCTATGCCATTTGTGCAGAAAGAGGTTCACGAATTATTTCTGTTAATGGTGCTGCCGCTCGTCGTGCTGCCGTTGGCGATCGCTTAATTATTTGCTCTTATGTACAAATTCCTGATAGTGATGCGCGTAGCCATAAACCTAATATTGCTTATTTTGAAGATAACAATGAAATGAAGCGCATTGCTAAAGCGGTGCCCGTTCAAGTTGCGTAATCAATAAAATATTGCCCACTTCCCATAAGCAGAGGTTCCCTGCTTATGGGAAATAATTAACAAGAACAATAAATAACCCATTGTTATTATTTGCTTGTCACGATTCACCTCGATAAAAACGAGATATCAGATTCAAAACTGAGTTTCTTCTCCATTTTTCCTCGCTTATCTTTCTGTAGCTTGTTATAAATCATATAAGTATTGTCTGACTACTCTCTGACTAATAAAAAATTATGATAAAAGTTGCTTTAGTAGATGATCACATTGTTGTGCGTTCTGGATTTGCACAGCTTTTAATGCTAGAACCCGATATTCATATCGTTGGTGAATATTCTAATGGGCAAGAAGCATGGCCTTATTTAGTCCGTGATGATATTGATATTGCCGTTATGGATCTCTCTATGCCCGGCGAAAGTGGTCTACAGCTGCAAAGTCGTTTAAAACAAAAACGTCCTGATTTTCGCACCATTATTTTAAGTATTTACGATACGCCCGCTTTTGTTCAAAGCGCGCTAGACTCCGGCGCTCGTGGCTATTTAACCAAACGTTGTGGCCCTGAAGAATTAGTACAAGCTGTACGTGCTGTACATCAAGGTGGCTGTTATCTCTGCTCTGATGCCATGAAAGCGTTACGACAAACACCTGAAAAAGAAGATGCGCTATATACGTTAACACCACGCGAAAGAGAGATTTTCAATCTTTTAGTTCAAGGCGTTAACGTCAAAACGATTGCGGTACAACTTAACCTTAGCCACAAAACCGTTCACGTTCATCGTGCCAATGTGCTTGGCAAATTAAGCTGTGAAACCACTATCGATTTAGTCCATTTCGCCTTAAAAAATCAGTTGATCACAGGCTCGTTGTAAAATGAAAAGAGGGCTGCGTTTTCTCCTTCAATCCCTCTTTTTATTACTCACCTACTCTTTACTTTGGCTATCACTTTGGGTGATTGGTTTCTATTTAAGTCAAAACGGGCAACAAGCAGCTCTTTTCTTACCTCAAGGTCTGCGATTAGCCCTAATAATTTTACTCTGGCGTCGCTTTTGGCTACCGATGTTATTTGCAGAATGGGGGCTTTATTACTGGTTAGCGCAAGAGCAATTAATTACCCACTTCATTATTTATCTCTCACCAATACTAAGCCTTGTTGTCGCGCTAGAAGTTCAGCGTATTTGGTGGCGATATCCTCTTTATTGGCAACGCTTAACCCTATTAATTGGTGCTGTTGGCTTTAATAGCCTGCTACAAGCCTTTATTCTTGGTTTTGTGATTAATACCACCAGCGGTATTTTCCTGACATCCGTTACTGGTGGCATATTACTCGCCCCTTTTGTTTTTTTACTTTATGAATATCTACGCGAATTACAAAGTCGCGCTTTAGTTTCTGACGGTACACTCGAACCACCATTAAGAACATCATTATTAATGTGGGGATTTCTATTTTGCCTTATCGGGCTAAGCGCACAGTTTTTCTTAACCCCCGAAATAGAACGCTTATTAGTTATTCTTGTTTTTATCCCTAATGTATTTATGGCGTATCGTTATGGCTGGCAAGGCGGCGTATTATCCGCAATATTAGGCAGTTTGATCATTACGTTTGCTCGCCAAGTTAATGGCGCGTTTAATGACTTACGTGAATTAGAAATGTTCTTAACCACACAAGCTATTATTGGTATTGGCTTAGGAATAGCGATAAGTCGCCAACAACAATTAGCACATAATTTACGTCATTATCGGCTACGCTTAGAGCAAGAACTTCAAGCCAGACGCGAACTCATGGAGCAACTTGTTCATACAGAAGAGGATGTAAAAAAAGCCATTGCCCGTGAATTACATGATGAAATTGGACAAAATATTACCGCCATCCAAATTCAATCCATGTTAGTGAAAAAGATGGCTGATAATGATAAGACTCGTCAAACAGGGGAACAAATCGAACGGCTAGCGCTACAAATCCATCAATCTACACGTCAACTACTCCGACAATTACGTCCTCCTGTTTTAGAGGAAATGTCGCTTGAAAAAGCTCTTCATCATTTAATCAATGAATTTGCTTTTGATGACAACGGCATTACCTGTCATTTTAATTACTCGTTAGATAAAGAGCCTGAAAACGAAACCATTATTTTTACCCTCTACCGTTTAGTTCAAGAGCTGTTAAACAACATTAGTAAACATGCTAATGCAACCTATATCCAAATCTCACTGACTCAAAACCAAAATCGATTACGGCTGATGATTAGTGATAATGGCATTGGTATGTTACCCACATCATTATCAACACAACAAAGTAGTGGCTTTGGATTGCGCGGCATAGAAGAACGCATTCGCGCTTTAGGTGGAGAATGGGAAGTGGTAAACCATCACGGCACGAAAATAATTGTTAACTTACCCACAAATTCAAAAGAAAACAGTGAAAACTAAGAATAAGTCTTAGTCATCTACAACCTTATCTCATTCTTTTTCGCGACATTTTTTTTACATTTGCAACATCAAAGAGGATGTTATGTCAGGTAAAAATTCGGCATCAATTAATAAGACCTATAACTTTTGGCGCAAAAATTTAATGCTGTCGATGATTATTGGTTATGCCACTTTCTATCTCACACGTAAAAGCGTCAACTTTGTGATGCCCGTTATGCAGGTGGAATTAAATTTAGATAAAGGGGATATCGGTTGGATTGCCAGCTTGTTTTATCTCACTTACGGTTTATCTAAATTTGTTTCTGGTGTTTTCCATGATAAATGGGGATACCGCTGGTTTATGGGTGTGGGATTAGTGATGACAGGCATTATGAATATTATCTTTGCCTATTGTCTTTCATTTCCTGCACTGCTTTTGGTTTGGGCGCTAAATGGTTTCTTTCAAGGCTTTGGCTGGCCGCCTTGTGCAAGGTTGTTAACACACTGGTATTCACGCAATGAACGCGGCTTCTGGTGGGGATTATGGAATATCTCAATCAACCTTGGCGGGATGAGTCTTCCCATTTTAACTGCGTGGCTAGCGACGCATTATAGTTGGCAAGTCGCACTGCTTGTTCCCGGTACTATCGGCATCATCGTCGGGCTATGGTTGTGTGTACGATTAAAAGGAACACCCGCAGAGGAAGGGCTTCCTACTGTGGGTGTGTGGCGGCGCGATGTTTTTGAATTACGTCAAGAACAGGCATCTCCCCCTAAACCTATGCTAACTATTTTGAAAGAGAGCATTTTATTTAACCGAATGATTTGGTTGCTGGGTTTTTCCTATATTTTGGTTTATCTCATACGTATGGCGATTAACGATTGGGGAAATATCTGGTTATCAGAAACACATGGTGCCAACTTATTGAGTGCTAATGCCATTCTCTCTTTGTTTGAAGTCGGTGGCTTACTTGGGGCTTTGTGTTCAGGCTGGGGTTCGGATTTATTATTCCGTGGTCAACGAGCGCCAATGATATTGCTGTTTTCACTCGGGCTTTTTACCGCAGTAACAGCACTTTGGTTAATTCCAATTCATCATTATGCTTTGCTCGCAGCCTGTTTTTTTAGTATCGGTTTTTTTGTGTTCGGACCACAGATGTTAATCGGGCTTGCTGCAACAGAATATTGTCATAAAAACGCAGCAGGCACGGTAACTGGCTACTTGGGATTGTTTGCCTATTTGGGGGCGGCAATGGCAGGTTGGCCATTAAGTCAGGTCATGGCGCATTATGGTTGGACTGGGATGTTTGCATTATTAACCAGTGCTGCGGCCTTAATGGGACTCTTACTGATGCCGTTGTTAATTGCTGATGTTAGCAAACAAGAGCATTTAGTTGGCCCACTTTCATTTTCCGATGACGACACATTTAAAAGGTTCTGAACATGAAATTGAAAACCCTCTCTACACTCGTTGCTGCTGGTCTGGCTCTGTCTGCGGTTAGCTTATCAACAAATGCGGCTGGTCGCTTAGTGGTTTACTGTAGTGCGACAAATGCAATGTGTGAAGCTGAAACAAAAGCCTTTGCCGAAAAGTATGATGTTAAAACAACCTTCGTTCGTAATGGTTCAGGAAGTACTTTAGCTAAAATCGAAGCTGAAAAACGTAATCCACAAGCTGACGTTTGGTATGGCGGTACAATGGACCCTCACTCACAAGCGGGTGAAATGGATCTGCTAGAGCCTTACGTTTCGCCTAATCTTGATCAGATCATGCCACAATTTCGTGATCCGGCTAAACGCAAAGGTAACTACTCTTCTGCAGTTTATGTCGGTATTTTAGGTTTTGGCGTCAATAAAGATCGCTTAAAAGAAAAAGGTATCGCCATTCCAACGTGCTGGAAAGATTTAATTAAACCTGAATATAAAGGTGAAATTCAAATTGCCGATCCACAAAGTTCGGGAACCGCTTACACGGCACTAGCAACCTTTGACCAATTATGGGGCACTGAACAAGCCTTTGATTATCTAAAGAAAATCAATACAAATATCTCTCAATACACCAAATCAGGTATTGCTCCCGCACGAAATGCAGCCCGTGGTGAAGCAGCCATTGGTATTGGCTTCCTACATGATTACTCATTAGAAGTTGAAAATGGCGCTCCACTTGAATTGATTTCACCTTGTGAAGGTACAGGCTATGAAATCGGTGGTGTCAGTATCATTAAAAATGCCCGCAATATGGATAACGCAAAATTATTCGTAGATTGGACACTCTCAAAAGAAGCTCAGGAAATTAGCTGGAAAGAAGGTAAATCTTACCAAATTCTAACCAATACCTCGGCTGAATCTTCACCAATGGCACTGAAATTATCAGACTTAAAACTCATTAACTACGACATGGATAAATATGGCGATAGTGAAGTACGTAAGGAACTGATTAATAAGTGGGTTACCGAAGTAAAAATGGGTAAATAGCCCATTAACAGAGCGAGATAACCTCTCGCTCTCTTTTTCTCATAATAATAAATACAGTTACTCTCGGGGGATTTATGTCTCACACACTCGCTTTACCTGAAAAAAAGAGGCGGGATCCCATATTTTTATGGATCCTAATTGCATGGATGGCATTTGCTTTACTGCCATCATGGAGCCTTGATTACGGTCTTTTAGATTCTACAGCAGATGAATTGCTCACCTCTTACGGCTGGAGTAGCGTTAATATTAGTTGGCTCTGGTTTTTATTACCAAGCTTGCTGATCTTTCGTCCATTAACTGCGCCTAAGCGTGAAAATCGCACTCGC